>NZ_JBEYSL010000431.1:0-5869 GCF_040642735.1 Micromonospora sp. NPDC047753
CTCGGAGTCGAACGGGTCCAGGCTGTCCTGGTAGAAGGTGGACAGGGCGCTCACCGCGGACGAGAGCACCGCCATCGGGTGGGCGTCCCGGGGGAAGCCGTCGAAGAAGCGACGCATCTCCTCGTGCAGCAGCGAGTGCCGCCGAATCCACTCGGTGAACTCGGTCAGCTGCTGCTCGGTCGGCAGCTCACCGTAGATGAGCAGGTAGGAGACCTCCAGGAAGGAGGACTTCTCGGCCAGCTGCTCGATCGGGTATCCCCGGTAACGCAGGATGCCCGCGTCGCCGTCGATGTAGGTGATCGCGGATGAGGCAGCGGCGGTGTTGACGAAACCGGGGTCGTACGTCGTCATCCCGGTTTCCTTCAGCAGCTTGCTCACCCCGACACCGGCGGGGCCCTCGACCGCAGGATGCACCGGCATCGACAGCTGCCCACCGGGGTGATCGAGCTTGACTTCCGTCATGTGGTTCCTCGCTTCGCCGGCAGATCTACGTTGAATTGCCTTCGCTTCTACCGTAATTGCGGCTCGGGGGACAACGCCCGCCGTGGTTCGGCGGTGAGGTATGCGTCACCCGATTCCCGACCGGGCGGCCGGGAAACCCGGTATCCCGCCAGACGGGACCGGACCGGCCCGAACCCGGAAGCCCGGGCCGGATCAACCCCGGACATCAGGCCGGACCGGACCCGGAAGCCAGGTCAGGAGAGGGTGAGGCGTCGCAGCGTACCGTCCGTCGCGACCTGGAAGACGTCGAGCTGGTTGGTGCCGGCGTGGAACAGCTTGTCGTCGGCGAGCAGCGCGGCGAACCGGCGTCCGCCGGGGTCGGGCGGCACCACCGGGACGACGGCCCCGATGCGGCCGTTGACGGCGACGGCGAGGAGGGTGCCGTCCGGGATCCGGTCCGGGACGTCGCCCCAGACCAGTGCCGGGAGGGTGCCGGTGTCCGGGTCGGTGGCGGTGAACGCCGCCAGGTCGGCGACCCGGGCGCTGCCGGCGGCGGGGCCGGCGCGTACCTCGGTGCCGACCAGAGGGTGGGGTGTCGGCAGGGGCGGTGGGGCGGGCACGCCACCGGGGAAGGTGACCGGTTCACCGGGGCGGTCGTAGAAGTGCTTCGTACCGTCGGTGCGGGGGGCCTGCCGGGCGGAGCGGCCGTCGACAGGCCAGGGCAGCCGGATGCCGGCCTCGTCGGCCACGGTCGGCAGCAGGTCGACGTGTTCCCAGTTGCGGTCGTCCACCCGGCCGGTCTGTTGCCGGGGTTCCTTGACGAACGTCGGCACCCAGGCGACCTCGCCGGCAGCGGCCTTGATGGCGTCCATGCCGCGGCCCTGCGCGCCGGGGTGGAAGCTGACCCCGTGGTCGGCGGTCACCACGACGAGGGCCTGGTCGTAGAGGCCGTTGGCGCGCAGCGTCCGCAGCGTCTCGCCGATCAGCCGGTCGGTATAGCCGAGCTGGGCGAGGTGCCGCGCCCGGGCCAGGTCGACCCAGCCGGCGCCGTCGTTGGGCAGGTCCTCGGGGGCGTCGTAGCGCGCCCCGGACGGCAGGTACGCCCACGGTGAGTGGGGCATCAGCAGGTGCAGGAAGTGCAGGGTGGGCCGGGTGGTCGGCTTCAGCCCGGCCAGGAAGCTGGTGAACCGGGCCGGTTGGTTGTCGTCCAGGCTGTCCCAGCGGAACTTCGGGTCGGCCGGCACCGGTTCGGCGGCGTCCAGGCCGGCCTCGGCGCGGGTCTGCTCGCGGTAGGAGTCTTCCGGGTCGACAGCGCTCTCCGTGGGCCCGGCGACCCGGCCGAG
Source organism: Micromonospora sp. NPDC047753 (assembly GCF_040642735.1). NCBI lineage: Bacteria > Bacillati > Actinomycetota > Actinomycetes > Micromonosporales > Micromonosporaceae > Micromonospora > Micromonospora sp. NPDC047753. The sequence goes on from NZ_JBEYSL010000431.1 coordinate 1,785, forward strand.
CAGCTTGGCGGTCTCCCGGACCAGCACCCCGAGCCCCTGCTCCGGGGTTACCGGCTGCTCGCAGCGACTGGGTGGGCAGAGCCTGGTGATGCTCTCCTCGGCGCGGATGTCGTACAGGCCGCCGAAGGCGGTGAAGATGTTGTCCGGGTACTGCGAGTAGTGCGGGGCGACCGGCTTGGCCGGGTAGCGCCCGGTGAGCATCGCCGGCAGCGCGTTGGGCGTCCACCCGCTGACCCCTGTCGAGTTGCGGTACCAGGTGGAGCCGCCGGCCAGCTCGGCGAAGTGCGGGTACCGCCCGGCGTCGATCTTCCCGTCCGCGCCGAGCAGGCTGACCAGTGGCAGCTCGTCGAGGATCAGCATGACCACCGGCGGGTGCACGGCCGAGCCCTGCGCGGTGCCGGCCGCGCCGCCGTCGCCGCGCGGCAGGACCACCGCCGAGGTCGGCGAGGCGAGCAGGAAGAGCGCCACGAAGGCCACCGGGCCGGCGGCGGCCAGTCGCAGTACCCGGCCCGGCGCCCGCCACCGCCGGTGAGCGGCAGCGCCGGCGGCTCCGGCCAGCACGGCCACCAGCAGCAGGGGTACGCCCCGAAGTGGCGTGACGTGTCGGCCCACCTGCACGGCGAGCGCGGCGACCAGCAGCCCGACCAGCCCGGTGTGGGTGACGGCGCGGGCGCTCCGGCCGGCCAGTCGGCTGAGCGCGCCGAGCAGCGCGACAGCGGCCGTGGGCAGCACCGTCACCAGGGCGAGCAGCAGCAGGATCTGGACCGGGTCGGCGCGGTGGAAGAGGAAGAAGTCGGGGCTGCGGCCGAGCACGTCCAGCAGCGGTTGGGTGACCACGAGACCGACCAGCGCGACGATCTCCAGTAGCCGCCCCCGTTCAGCGCGCCAGCCCCGGTCCCACCGCACGGCGGCCGGCGGCGGGTCGTCCGCTGTCGACGGGGCGGCGGCGACCGGTTCAGCCACCGATCACCGTTCGGTAGAGCGTGCGGGTGCCCGAGGGCAGTTCCAGCCGGTCGGTGATCCGTCCCCGGGCGGCGAGCAGCGCCTCGAAGGTGTCGCGTCGGTAGTCCGGGAAGAGACCGGCGGGCTTGTTGGCCAGCAGCCGGGTCGCCATCGGGTCCTCCGGGTGGACGAACTCCACCACCACCGCACCGCCCGGCGCGGTCAGCCCGGCCAGCCAGTCGATGACCTCCGGCAGCGGCACGTTGCGCCCGATCGCCAGGTGGTGCACCACGGCCAGGGCGAGCACCACGTCGGCGGACGCCCGCTCGGCGAAGCCGGCCCGCTCGACGCCCCGCCAGCCGCCGCCGGGCGAGGGGTCGGCCAGATCCAGCACCAGCGGCAGGATGCGGCGCTGCCCCTCGGAGCGCAGCTGTCGGTACAGCTCGTCGACGACGGTGGGGTCCTGCTCGACGGCGACCACGTAGTCGGCGTGCCCGGCGGCCAGCCGGGAGTACCGGCCGTCGTTGGCGCCGAGGTCGAGCACCAGCCGGGGGCGGGTGCCGGCGGCCACCGCGACGGCCACGAACTGCTCCTTCGCCACCCGGTCGCGGGCCGAGTAGCCGCAGGTGCGTTGGTAGTCCGACCAGTGGCTCTCGGGCGGGCGGCGGTCGAGCTTGCGGACCAGTTTCTCGATGCCGCGGACGGTGGCGAGCAGCAGCTCCCGGGAGAAGCCGGCGGCCCGCAGTTGGTCGCGTACCTCGGTGGTGCTGGCAGCAGCGTTGCGGTGCTGCATGGCCCCGTGCAGGTGCAGGTGGGTCAGCACGCCGGGGCGCAGCCGGCGGGTCCCGTTGAACAGCGGCCGTAGCTCGTCGGCCTCGATGCCGTCGACCCGCGCGCGCAGCCACGGTTGGAAGTCGACGCCCAGGTGGGCGGTGAGCAGCAGCGGGTAGAGCACTGTCTGGCAGAACTGCCGGTAGCCGGCCCACGGTTCGCCGTCGCGGACCGGTTCGAAGGAGCCGATGTCGATGAAGACGGGTTCGGCGCCGCGCCACTGGAGGTTGTAGGCCGAGCCGTCCTTGGTGGTGAAACCCTCGCCGAGCGCGGCGGTCAGGATCTCCAGGTGCAGCAGGGCCGCGTCGCGCAGCATGCTGAACGACCACTCGTACGGGTGGGAGACGAACGGGATGCGCTCGTGGCGCAGCACAGCCGCCCACGGTGTTCCGCCAGCGGCCTGCACCAGGGTGGGCGGTGCGTCCTCGGTGGCGCAGACCTTGCGGGCGGCGACGAGCGCCGGGAAGAACGTGCTGCCGGTCAGTGCCCGCCAGTGCTCGGCGGCCTGGGGATCCAGCCCGCGCAGCACCTCGTCGCCGACGTGGAAGACCCGGTTGGCGGGGTCGCGGAAGGAGGCCGGCTCGGGCCGTACCTCGGTGGGTGAGATCGCCATCGTCGGAGCAGGTCCGCTCAGCGCTGGTCGGTGGGTTGCCGGCGGAACCGGTCGACCAGCCGTCGCCAGTAGAGTTTCGCGGCGACCGCGGCGCCCGCCACCCCACCGACGACCGCCTGCACGATCAGGCTTCCGGACCCCGCGTCCAGGTAGGCCAGATGTTCCACCGATCGCTCCTTGCCCTCGCCGCCTCGACACCGGCGTCCAGGGCGTACACCGATGAGGCTTTTGACCCAGAAAGCCGGACTTGTCCCTCACCGTACGCCGCTCGTCGTCGCCGTCGCGGGCACATCGGCGTACTCCCAGCCGCACCACAGAATGCGGCCGGGACGGCCGGCCACGCCGGTACGCTGCGGACGTGCCGTGGATGATCGTGGACGCGCCGCTGGACTCCTCCGGAGGCGGGCGCGGCGAGGAGAGGGCTCCGGCCGCGCTGCGCCGCGCCGGCCTGCGCGAGGCCCTTGCCGCCGACGACGACGGGCAGATCGACGAGGCGCGGTTGCGCGACCCGAACCGCGACCCGGTCAGCGGGGTGATCGGCGCGGCGGGCCTGGTCCGGGCCGGTGGCGCCATCGCCGCGCGGATCGGCGCGCTGATCGCTGACGGCCACCGACCACTGGTGCTCGGCGGCGACTGCGCGATCCTGCCCGGCATCTGCCGGGCCCTACCCCCGGCGACCGACCTGTGGTTCGTCGACGCCCACCCGGACTTCCTCGACGGCACGACCTCGCCGAGCGGTGAGGCCGCCGACATGGACCTCTCGGTGGTCACCGGTCACGGCCCGGTCGCCGTCGGCCCCGGCGGCGCGCTGATCGAGCCCGGCCGCGTCCACCTGCTCGGGCACCGCCCCGCCACCGACGAGAGCAGCCGGGTCGAGGCGGCCCGGATCGACCCGGCGATCCACCAGATCAACGCCGCCGAGCTGCTGCGCCGGGGCGCGGCGACGGTCGGCGCGAGCCTGGCCGCCGACGGCGACGGGCCGGCCTGGCTGCACCTCGACCTGGACGTGGTGGACCCGCGAGACCTGCCCGCGGTGACCTACCCCGAACCGGACGGCCCGCGCTGGGCGGATCTGATCGCGCTGGTCACGCCGTTGGCCCGCGCCGACCGGCTGCTCGGGATGAGCGTGACCGACCTGAACACCGATGAGGACCCCGACGGGCGGCACACCCGACGCGTCGTCGAGGTCCTCACCGAGATGCTGGTCGACTGACCGCCGGTGAATCAGGTACGGCGGTGGTGCATGCCGAGGCGCAGCAGCACGAAGCGCAGCACTGTGGCGGCCAGGTTCGCGGCCACCAGCACGGCCAGTTCGACCGGCCGGGCCGGTACGGCAGAGACGAGGTGCAGCACCGCCAGCGCGCCACTTGTCAACGCCAGACCGAGCGCGAAGGCGAGCAACCCCTGCGCGTGATGCCGGGCTGCGTGCCGGCGTCCGCTGATGCCGAACGTCAGCCGCCGGTTCGCTGCCGTGTTCGCCACCGCGGTCAGCAACAACGCCAGGAGGTTCGCCGGTTGCGCGCCGAGCACGCTCCGGGTAGCCAGGAACAGCAACAGGTACGCGAGCGTGCTCGCCGCCCCGACCGCCGCGAACCGGACCAGCTGCCGGGGCAGCCCGACCGGCACCGGTCCTGGCAGCGCCCGGCCGGGCTGGGCACCCGGCCCGGTCAGTGGCGTCCCACCCGGCCCGGCCAGCGGC
>NZ_JBEYSL010000432.1:0-5841 GCF_040642735.1 Micromonospora sp. NPDC047753
CACAGCACATGACGACGCGTACCGCCGTAGGCGCGGACCGCGTCGGCGAGGCTCGGCGGCACCGCGTCCAGCGCGGAGCGGACCCCCACGCCCCGCGCCCCGCACCCCGCACCCCGCGCCCCGCGCCCCGCGCCCCGCCGATCTTGCAGTTTCGGTTGCCGATACGCGTGGAACGACCCCTATGTCGGGACAGAAAGTGCAAGATCGCGGCATGGGGGCGGGCCGGTATCGTGGATCATGGAGTTGTGGTGCCTTAGTTATTGCTGTTCACGGCTTTTGTTGACCACCACAAGTCCATGATCGACGACGGTGGGGCGGGTTACTGGACCGTGACGCGTTGGTGTTGCTGTCTCCTCCGGACCCGATCTCCTGGGTGGGTTGTTGTTCACGGCGGAAGCTCCGACCCACCACGTCCACTGGCTTGTCGTTGCTGAGCAGTCGCGCGGGCAGAGTGTTGGTCGCGCACTGATGACAGCGGCTGTGCGCAGGTTCGTGCCGGGCTCAGGCTCCGTCGACGTGGTCACCTTTGGCGCCGATCACCCGGGCGCCCGCGTCAGCGGTGCGCGTGCTTCTACGAGCGCCTCGGCTTCACCGCTGCCGAGGCCGTCGATCCCGGTCCGGAGGGCGGTTCCCGGCAGGTCTTCCGCCTGACCGTCGCCTGATCCTTGCGAGAGTGGTCCAGACCGCCCCGGCTCAGCGCGGAACGGTCTCCTGGTCGGCCAGCACAATCAGGTCGTCGGGGCGGGCCGACAGCGGCGCCGTCGCTCCGTCGAGCCACACCAGATAGCCCACCGGCGGACCGGACGAACCCCAAAGGGCACCGATGATCGTGGCTGACCGCCCGTGGTGCGGCGTCGTGAGCAGGCGTACGCGGGTGCCGGGCGCGTGTCCGTCGTCGGCGACGATCAGCAGCGCGTCGAGGATCTGCCGGACCCCGGCGACGGGCAACCCCGGAACGTACGGCTCGCCCGCGTAGCCCAGACGCGGGGTCATCATCGTGCCCAACAGCGCGGTCTGCCGGATCGCCTCCTGGCGGACCTGCCCGTCCACGCTGCGTCCGGCCACGGTCAGCGCGTTCTGGATGCGCGACCAGAGGGCCGGTGGCTCCTGGTCGAGCAGGCGGCGGGCCTCCCTGTCGACTTCGGCGCAAGCCGTGTCGAGTGCCGTGTCCTCGCCGAGTTCCGCGATCCAGGCGAGGTCGCCCACCTCCGGCAGCAACCCCGGCGACTCGGCCACGATCACGATGAACAGCATCGCGAGCAGTTCCTCGCGGCCCTCGCCGTGATAGAGCGAGCCGACACCGCTGCCGGTACGCCCGCGGCTGGGCGGGAACCGCTCGACGAGGTGCCGCGCACGGCCATGAGGCAGGGCCGCGGCCCGTCTGGTGTCCGACACCCGCTCCTCGAACGACCGCCGCTCACGGCGTTCGACGAGCAGTTGGCGATGCGGGTCGAACCCGATCGGATAGATCGTCCGCCCGTACCTGGAAAGGGTTTCGCCGGGCCGAAGGCCGACCGACTCGAGCTGCCGGGCCGCCTCCGAGTAGGCAACGCCAGCCCGCGCTGCGTGCTCCCGGATGGCGCGTTTGCGGGCGCGACCCGGGGCCGGGGTCCGTCGGGGGGTGGGATCAGACATGACGCCTCCGGTGCAGCCCCACGCACTCCACCGAACGGACGGCGTGACCGGCACGCCGAGAGTCGACACATCGGCGCGGAGTCGGAGACTCTTGGCCCCAGGCATGTGGTCGGGCGTGGGCCACCACATCGGGCGCTGGCAGGCGCTCTGCCGTGGCCAGCATATCGTGGCGCCGGCCGTCGGTGTGGACGCGCACACCCTGGCCGCCCTCCCCTCGACGACTGCGGTGTCAGCCCGTGTCAGCCGATGTCGGTGGCGTGTCGGGGCGGTGTCAGCGGGCCCGCGCAGGCTGTACGCATGACAGCTGACCTGGTGATCGAGGCCGAGGGCCTCGTGAAGACGTTCGGGAAGACGAGGGCGCTGCAGGGCGTGGACCTCGCCGTGCCCCGGGGGACGGTGCTCGGGGTGCTCGGCCCGAACGGCGCCGGTAAGACCACCGCCGTTCGCATCCTCTCCACCCTGCTGACCCCGGACGGCGGAACCGCCCGGATCGGTGGTTTCGACGTGGTGCGGGACGCCGAACGCGTTCGGCAGAGCATCGGACTGACCGGCCAGTACGCCTCGGTCGACGAGGACCTGACCGGTCGGCAGAACCTGGAGCTGTTCGGCACCCTGCTGGAGCTGGGGCGCAGCGGCGCCCGGCGGCGGGCCGCCGAGCTGCTCGACTGGTTCGACCTGACCGATGCCGCGAACCGTCAGGCCAAGACCTACTCCGGTGGCATGCGGCGACGGCTGGACCTGGCCGCCAGCCTCGTCGGCTCGCCCGACGTGATCTTCCTCGACGAGCCGACGACCGGGCTCGACCCGGCCAAACGCGAGGACATGTGGGGCGTGGTCCGAACGCTTGTCAACAACGGCTCGACGGTGCTGCTCACCACGCAGTACCTGGAGGAGGCCGACGCGCTCGCCGACGCGATCACGGTGATCGACCACGGCCGGGTGATCGCACACGACACACCTGACGGGCTCAAGCGGGTGGTCGGCGGGCAGACCCTGGAGGTCCGGCCGTCCGACCCGGCGCACCTGCCGCGTACCGCGGAGATCCTGACCCAGGTCGGCTCCGGCGCGCAGGCCGACGAGATCCGCAAGGGTGTCCTCGCGGTGCCGGTCACCGACGACGCGGCCCTGACCGAGAGCGTCGCGCGCTTCGCCACGGCCGGCATCGCGGTCACCGAACTCTCCCTGCACCTGCCGAGCCTCGACGAGGTGTTCTTCACCCTCACCGGGCGTACGGCATCAGAAGACGACACCACCCGCCCCACGGAGGTCGCGGCATGAGCACTCTGACCGACGCACCACCCACCCGGAACCGGGCGCTGTCGACGATCACCGCGCACCCGCGACCGTTTCGACTGGTCCGGCACTCGTTGGCACTCGCCAAACGCAGCCTCATCAAGACCTGGCGTACGCCCGAGGCGCTCATCGACGTCACCCTGCAACCGGTGCTGTTCCTCATCATCTTCGTGTACGTCTTCGGCGGCGCGGTCGCCGGCTCGACCCACGACTATCTGCAGTTCCTGCTGCCCGGCATCCTGGCGCAGACGATCGCGACCGGCGCCATCGCGATCGGCGTCAACCTCAACACCGACATCGCCAAGGGCATCTTCGACCGGTTCCGGTCGTTGCCGATCCCCCGCTCCGCCCCACTGGTCGGCGCGGTCCTCGGCGACGTCGTCCGGTACGTGATCGTCACCGTGTCGACCCTCGCGATCGGCTACGTGATGGGTTTCCGCATCGAGACCGACCTGTTCCGGGCCATCGCCGGGTGTCTGCTCGCGGTGCTGTTCGCGCTCTGCCTGAGCTGGCTGCCGGTGCTGGTGTCCATGAAGGTGCGGACCGCGGGTGCCGTGCAGGGTGTGATGTTCGCGTTGATCATGCCGCTGAGCTTCGCGTCCAACGTGTTCGTCGGCGCCGACACCCTGCCGGGCTGGATGCAGGCGTTCGTGGACGTCAACCCGATGACCCACCTGGTGGCGTCGGTGCGCGGGCTGTTCCTCGGCACCCCGCTGGGCAACCACGTGTGGTGGACGCTCGCCTGGTGCGCCGGCTTCGTCGCGGTGTTCATGCCGCTGGCGCTGCGGGCGTACCGGAAGAAGATCTGACCTACGCGAGCAGGTCGTCCATCAGCTCGCGGATCCGGCTGACGGCCGCTGCGGGTGTCCGCTCGCGCCACGCGGCATGCAACGGCTCACGCTGTTCCTCTTTCCCGAGGATGGCGTTGAGCCGTTCGCCGTTCTCGAAGGGAAAGAACATTTCGATCTGGGTGCCGATCCGCTTCGCGAGTACGGCCAGTTCGCGGGCGGTGTCGGCCTCACCCCGGTACGCCGCGAGCTCCGCGCCGCCCGATGCCCACGCCCCGATCACCGGCAGGTCCCGTGAGGTCAGCGCATCCTCGCGGGCGAGCGACAGCAGGGCGGCCGCCTGGATGGTGGCGTGGGTGCCCGACACCCGCCCCACCTGGGCCACCCGCAAATAGATGAGCGCCGCCGTGGCCCGGAGCATCACGCGCGGCTGTGGCTGCGGTCCGACCCAGCCGGCGAGGACACGGGTCACCTCGTCGGCGCGGGCGAGCGCCTCGTCGTACCGCTCACGCTGCCAGGCGAGGTGCGCCAGGCCGAGCAGCGCCTGCGCGGCGTCGATCTGCTCGGCCTGGCCCAGCGCGGCCGTCTCGCCCAGTCGCCGTTCCGCCTCCGCGTCGCCGGTCAGGGCGAGCTGCACGTCCAGCCGCACCCGGATCGACCGCGCGTCCTGCGTGGCGCCCACCAACTCCATGTGCCGGACGCTGCGGGTCAGCCACTCGGCCGACCGGGCATCCCCGCCCGGAACCAGGAACTGCCCGACCGCACCCGCCGCCATCGCCATGCCCCAGTGGTCGCCGGCGGCTTCGAAGCGGTGGTAAGCCTGCTCGGCGTCGCTGATCGACGCCTCCGGCAGGCCGCCGTTCTCCCGTACCGCCGCGCGCGCGAACAGCCCCAGCCCCTGCACGTACGGGTCCGGGTGCGCGACCATCTCGGTCGCGCTCTTCAGGCTCTGCTCCAGATCGGACGCGTCGAAGCCGGGCAGCGCCGACGCGAGAGCGGTCAGCCGGGACGACACCTCGACGGGACGTTCGGTCTGGAGCGTCCGCAGCGCCCGCCGGGCGAGCACGGCGGGCCGCAGGTCGCCGCTGACGCCAGCGTTCACGCTGATCACCACGCACGTCCAGGCCAGCCGGTCGGCGTTGGGCAGTGGCCGGCCGCTGGCCGCGCCGCGCAGGATCGCCGACCGCAGCCGCCGCTGCGGGTCGTCCATGTGCAGCAGCCCGCGCGCCCAGGAGAGGACCTCCAGGTGCAGGCCCCGCACCGACCAGAGGTGGAACAGCGCGGTGGCGACGTCGACGGCGGCGGGCTCGTCGTCCCCTCCCATCGCCCATCGCAGGCCCGCGACCAGGTTGTCCTGTTCGGCGGCGCAACGGTGCAGCGCCTCGACCTGGCCGGGGCCGATGAAGCGGGCGGCCAGCGCGACGGCCTGCTGCCGCGCCCACCTGACCAGGCCGGCCATGGCCTGGTCCCGGGCACCCGCCGCGTCCAGCCGGGCCTCGCCGTATTCACGGACCGTTTCGAGCATGCGGTAGCGCGGCGGGCCGTCTCCCTCGACCAGGGTCAACAGGGACTGCTCGACGAGGGTCGCCAGGCCCCGACGGACGTCCGGGGCCTGCGCGACGGCGGCGGCGAGGTCCGCGGTGAACGGCGCGGGGATGACAGCGACCCGCTGAAGCAGGTCGCGGTCGGCCTCGGCGAGCAGTTCCCTGCTCCAGTCGACAAGCGCCCACAGGCTCGCGTGCCGCTCGGGCAGGCCGCGCAGTGCGTCGTCGAGCAGCGCGAACCGGTCGGTCAGCCCGGCGAGCACGTCGTCGATCGGCATGTGCCGCAGTCGTGCGGCGGCCAGTTCGAGGGCCAACGGCAGGTTGTCGAGCCGGTGGCACAGGGCGAGCGTCCGCTCGGTGTCCCACGTCGGTACGGCGCCACCGGCCCGTGCCCGGGACTCGACCAGCGCGAGCGCGTCGGCGTCCGGCAACGCGGTCAGCCGGTGCACCAGCTCGCCGAGCAGGCCCAGTGGGGCGCGGCTCGTCGCGACCCATTCCTCATCACCCGCTAACCGCATTCTCGGCAACAGCTTGATCACAGAGGTGACGACAATTCGTTCCCGGGGGATGAACGTTTGATT
>NZ_JBEYSL010000433.1:0-5771 GCF_040642735.1 Micromonospora sp. NPDC047753
GCCGCGATGTCGCCGGCGGCCTGCATCGGCGCGGAGCGGGTCACCGTCCGCGCGCTGGACCTGGCCGACCAGGATTCGGTACGCCAGTTCGTCGCCGGCTGGGACCAGCCGCTGCACATCCTGGTCAACAACGCGGGGATCATGGCGCTGCCCGAGTTGGAGCGCACCGCCGAGGGCTGGGAGATGCAGTTCGCCACCAACTTCATGGGGCACTTCGCGTTGACCGTCGGCCTGCACGACGCCCTCGCCGCGGCCGGCGGCGCCCGAGTCGTGTCGGTCAGCTCCAGCGGCAACCTCTTCTCCCCGGTGATCTTCGACGACCTGCATTTCGCGTTCCGGCCGTACGACCCGCTGCTGGCCTACGGGCAGTCCAAGAGCGCCGAGGCCCTGCTCGCAGTGGAAGCCACCCGCCGTTGGTCCGGCGAGGGCATCTACGCCAACGCGCTGAACCCGGGCGCCATCGCCACCGGGTTGCAGAAGCACACCGGTGGGCTGAAGTCGCCCAGGGAGATGCACAAGACCCCGCAGCAGGGCGCGGCGACCTCCGTACTGCTCGCGGCGTCCCCCCTGCTGAACGGTGTCGGCGGTCGCTACTTCGAGGACTGCGCCGAGGCCCCGGTCGTCACCGAGCGGCCCGCCGACTACAGCGGCGTGGCCGCGTACGCGGTCGACCCGGGCAACGCCGCTCGGCTCTGGGACGTGGCGTCGGACCTGATGTCGTAGCGCGGCGTCGCCGCCGGGCGGCCCAGCTCGGCGGAACCACGCCGGGCCTGGCAGTCCGGGTGGTACGACTGGGGCGGCGGTGGCAGCTGCGGGCCGGGGAAGGATGGCGATGGCGGGCGGGCTTCCGGGACGGCTGCTGCTCCGGCGGGAGAACCCGGGCAGGGCGTCGTTCCTGGAACTCTTCTTCGACCCGGCGTTCGTCTTCGCGGTCGTCGCCGGAGTGCTGCTGCTCATCGTCCTGGTCGACGGGATGCCCGGACTGCGGGGATACGCGCGACAGATCAGCGGACGGGACGGGTCCGACCAGCGGCGGCCCGGGGAGCGGCCCGATGCCTGAGAGGAAGCCGGACCACGGCGACCAACCGCGCAGACCCGACGTGGTGGAGTTGCGGGTGCACGGCGTGTCCGGGGGCGACCCCACAGTCATCCTCGACCGCCCGGGAGTCCGGCAGGTCGCCGGCGACGACCGCGGCGGCTTCCACCGGCCCGACCGGTCGGAGGGCACCGACCCGGACGGGGTGACGCTGGAGGCGTACCGCTGGGGGGACCTGCCCGCGGGCACCGTGGCCCGGACCCTCTCCATGGTCTTCCTGCTGCCGTTCATGTTCAGCAACGTGGCCGTGTGGATGCTGCCCACCGGCCGCCGCCGTGCCGCCGGGGTCACCATGCTGTGCCGGCTCCTCGCGCTCAACCTCACGGTGCTGTACGTGGTGTCCATCGCCGGGGTCGCCCTCGACCTGTTCGCCTGGCGGTGTCTCGGTGCGGCCCGCTGCCGTGAGCCCTTCGACACGATGGCCGGGCTCGACGGCCGGCACCTCGGGCAGCGGCTGTGCGTGCTCACACTCCTGCCGATCGCCGCCATCGTGTTCCTCCTACTTGTCGGCAAGCGCCGGTCCCACCCGGACGGCAACGCGGTGTGGACTGTGGAACCGCTGGTGCAGCGGCTGCGAGCGATCCACGTCGCCGCCGCGCTCGCCGTACTCGATCTCATGTTGCTGGTGGCCCGTCACACCGGTGGCGCGACGCTCGGTACGACGCTGCTGCTGACCCTCAGCGTGGTGGTGCTGCTGGTCTGCGTCGGTCTGCTCGCCGCCCCCGGGCTGGCCGACCGGGCCGCGATGGCGCGAACCGCGGAATGGACCGCCCGCACCACAGGCGTCCTGGCCGTCGGTCTGAGCGTGGCGACCCTCGTCCTCGTCGCGCGCGACGACCAGGGCTGGCCGTCGTCGACCGGGATGCCCGGCTACGGCGGGATCGCGGCCGGGGCCCTGTTCGGTCAGATGACCCTGCTGGTGGTGCTCAGCGGGCTGGTGCTGTGGCACCGTGGCCGTGCGGGCGGACGGTCCACGCTGCGGCGTGGCCTGGGCGCGGCGGTCGTCGCCGCCTTCGCGGTCGGCCTGGCCGGCGGGCTCTCCGCCGGTCTCGTCTACCAGATCGGGCAGCTGCTCGGCGGTTACTCCGGCGACGGTGGACCGCCGCTGCCGTACCGCTGGACGCTCCTGTCCTTCTTCCTGCACGTGGTCGCGGGGGTGCTGGTGTGTGGCGCCCTGACCCTCCTGTCGCGGCGACGACGACGCGCTGCGGCAACGGCGATCACCCGTCTCGACTTCCCGGTGGTTCCGCCGGAGGCGGCGGGGCGGCTACGGCTGACGATGACGACCATCGCCCGGGCGAGGTTCACCGAGTGGCTGGGTCTGATCGCGACCACGTACGCGGTGCTCGCGCTGATCGGACTGATCACGAGCCTGTTGGGGCGCACCGGGCGTGAGCCGGAGGAGTTGGCGCGACAGGTGTTCGGGCTGCCGCCACGAGCCGTCGAGATGGGGCTCACCGGAAGCACCTACCTCCTCGCGGGACTGCTCCTCACACTGTTGGCCGGGGGTGTGTTCGCCTATCGGACCGCGTGGTTCCGCCGGCACGTCGGCATTCTGTGGGACCTGGGCACCTTCTGGCCCCGGGCCGCGCACCCGTTCGCCCCGCCGAGCTACGCCGACCGGGCCGTGCCGGAGCTGGCCGACCGGATCAGCCAACTGGCCGAGCGACACGCCGGGGTGTTGCTCTGCGGGCACAGCCACGGGTCCGCGCTGCTGGCGCTGGCGGTGCTGCGGCTGCCTCCGCGCGTACGCCGACGGGTCGCGCTGCTCACCTACGGTTCACCGCTGGACCGCCTGTACGCCCGGCTCTTTCCGGCCTACCTCAACGATCAGGTGCTGCGGGAGGTGGGGGAGCGGGTCGAGTGGCGGTGGCTCAACCTCTGGCGGGAGACCGACCCGGTCGGCGGCTGGGTGTTCGCCGCACACCGACCCGGTGATCCAGCTCCGGACCCGGCCGATCCGGCGGGCCAGGTCGACAGGCGGTTGCGGGACCCCGCACACCTGCTGCCGGCGCCGGGAGAGCGGTCCGCGCCGCCGCTGCGGGGGCATCATCCGGGCGAGACCGACCCCGAGTTCCGGGCTGCGGTGCGCGAACTCACCGAACGCCTCCGCGACGCCAATTGAGGGTTACCGGCCACAGGGGGCAGCGACGCCGGTCAACGATCCATCTCAGGAATCCGGTCGGACTCCGCCACCGTCGCGCGGACCTTGCGCAGGGTGGCGTCGGGGGCCCGGATCGCGGCCCGCCAGCGGTCCAACGTCCGGGTGAGCACCCGGACGACGAACTGCAACTGGTTGACCTGCTCGCGGAGCGTGCCCAGCTCGGACCGGGCGCTGAACGCCTCGACCTCCAACTGGGTGATCCGTGTCTGCAACGGCTGCACGAGCGTGAGGGCGGCCTCGGTGAGCGTGTCGGCGGCATCGGCCTTGAACTTGCCCCGCTGCACCACGACTGTGGCGATCGCGGCAAGGCCGGTGCCCCCGCCGAGGATGCCGAGCACGCTGAGCGCCACCTGCACCCAGTGCGGGGCAGCTGGCGCGGGTGCGGTAATCACGTGACACCTGCCTGCAACTGTTCGTAGGTCACAAATTCGCATGCTCGCGCCAGGCGACGTAGGTCGATCGCGATCTGCGCGGCCCGCCAGAGCGACCCGACCGTCACCGCCATCACGAACGACGTGGCGACGATGGAGTTTCGGCCCGACATGACCAACAGGGCCACCGCGTACATGCCGGTGATCGTGCCCAGCACCAGCACCGACGCGAGTTCGAGGCCGAGCCCTGTGGAGAGCCGGCCGGGCCACAGGATGCCCAGTAGTCCGCCCACGCCCACCGCGACCAGACCCAGCTCCCAGGCGACCTGGATGGGCTCCGGCATCGACGTCTGAACGGACGTCGGCCGGACGTTGAGGGTCATCATCAGAACGCCGCAGAGAGGTGCTGCGGCCAGGACAGCGATCTCGTACGGCTGGTGGCGGGATCGGATACGAAGGTTTCCCACGGCAACTCCTTGGTCGAGGACCGGCGTCCGGCAGCGCCCGCTGGGCCGGTGCCGTTCGGTGGGTCGCGGCCGTGGAGCCGCGAACCGTGCGGCGGAGCCCGGTGGTGCGTTGCCTGTGGACGGTCGTTGGGCGAGAAGATGGAGCGACTCGACGTCGTTGGCTGCCGGTATCTGCCTGTGTATCACCGATCGCCGGTTGGCGTCCACCTGTGTAACGTCGCATTCCCGCAGGTCAAGGGGCATTGCACGCTGGTTTTTGGGCGGTGGGAAGGGTGAAGCGCGACGACCCGGCCGCACTGTCGCCCGGTGACAGGGAGTGTCAGATATCTTCCCCAGGGTGACGATTGTGGGCCGGGTCGTCGGTCGATCAGCGAGCGAGCAGGGCGCGCAGCGCCCGGAGCACCTCGGCCGGGGCCTCCTCCGCCATGAAGTGCCCGCAGCTGACCGTCTGGTGGTCGAGATCCGGCGCCCAGGCCCGCCACACCGCCGCCGCGTCGTAGCCCAGCGCTGCGCCCCAGTCCTGCTGGAGCACCGCCACCGGCATCCGCAGCTGGTTGCCGGCCGCCCGGTCAACGGCGTCGTGAGCCACGTCGATCCCGGCCGACGCCCGGTAGTCGGCGGCGATCGAGGGGACGGCGTCGCGGGACGCGCGCAGGTAAGCGGCACGCACCTCAGCCGGCAGAGCCTCCGGATCACGGGTCCAGACGTCCAGGAAGTGACCGAAGAAGGCGTCCGGGCTGCCGGCGATCAGCTCTTCGGGCAGGCCGGGCGGCTGCGCCATCAGATAGAGGTGAAACGCCACAGCGGCGCTGGCGCCGTGCAACACGTCCCACATGTCCAGCGTGGGTAGCACGTCGAGCAGGGCCAGGTGACTGATCGCCGCCGGATGGTCCAGGCCGGCACGGAAGGCGACCAGGGCGCCCCGGTCGTGCCCGGCCAAGGCGAACCGCTCGTGACCGAGCGCGCCGGCCAGCGCGACGATGTCGGCGGCCATGGTGCGCTTGGCGTACCCGGTGCCATCGGTGTCGAGGGGCTTGTCGCTGTCGCCGTAGCCGCGCAGGTCCGGGCAGATGACCGTGTGGTCGGCGGCCAGATCGGCGGCGACGTGCCGCCACATGAGGTGAGTCTGCGGAAAGCCGTGCAGCAGCACGATCGCCGGCCCGGAACCGCCCACGGCGGCGTTGAGCGTCACGCCGTCGGCGACGGTGACACGTCGGTAGTCGAATCCGTTGATCTTCGGGTCCACGGGGGAACCTTCCTGGTGAGCAGTCCCGGCGGGGGCGGTGGCCCGTCGCCGTCGTACCTCACCGAGCCTGCCCGGCGGTGATCAGCAGCCGGTCAGCGTCGGATCAGTGCCGGGCCTAGATTGGTGCCGTGACCAGGCATCTGACGGCGCCCGTCGCGGTGACCTTCGGCGTACTCGGGCCGGTGATCGCCGCGACCGAGCGCGGCCCGATCGCCCTGCGGGGACACCGGCAGCGCCTGGTGCTGGGTCGGCTGTTGATCGCCCACGGGCGGGTGGTGCCGGTGGATCGTCTCGTCGACGACCTGTGGGAGGTCGCACCGGACGGCGCGGTGGGAGCGATCCGGACCTTCGTCGCCGACCTGCGCCGGGCCCTGGAGCCCGATCGGCCACCCCGGCAGCCGCCCCGGATCCTGGTCACCGAGCCGCC
>NZ_JBEYSL010000434.1:0-5769 GCF_040642735.1 Micromonospora sp. NPDC047753
CTGAAGTCGACTGTCAACACGATGGTGGACCAGTTGTCGTCGTTCGCCGACGAGGTGACCCGGGTGGCCCGTGAGGTGGGCACCGAGGGCAAGCTGGGCGGTCAGGCGCAGGTGCGCGGGGTCGCCGGCACCTGGCGTGACCTGACCGACAACGTGAACTCGATGGCGTCGAACCTGACCGCCCAGGTCCGCAACATCGCCCAGGTCTCGACGGCCGTGGCGAAGGGCGACCTGTCGCAGAAGATCACGGTGGACGCGCGGGGCGAGATCCTGGAGCTGAAGTCGACTGTCAACACGATGGTGGACCAGTTGTCGTCGTTCGCCGACGAGGTGACCCGGGTGGCCCGTGAGGTGGGCACCGAGGGCAAGCTCGGTGGTCAGGCGCAGGTGAAGGGCGTTTCCGGCACCTGGCGTGACCTGACCGACAACGTGAACTCGATGGCGTCGAACCTGACCAGTCAGGTCCGCAACATCGCCTCGGTGACCACCGCCGTGGCGAAGGGCGACCTGTCGCAGAAGATCACGGTGGACGCCCAGGGCGAGATCCTGGAGCTGAAGTCGACAGTCAACACGATGGTCGACCAGCTGTCGTCGTTCGCCGACGAGGTGACCCGGGTGGCCCGCGAGGTCGGTATCGAGGGCAAGCTCGGTGGTCAGGCGCAGGTGAAGGGCGTCTCCGGCACCTGGCGCGACCTCACCGAGAACGTCAACCAGCTCGCCTCGACGCTGACCACACAGTTGCGGGCCATCGCCCAGGTGTCCACGTCGGTGACCCGGGGCGACCTGACCCAGCGGATCGCGGTCAAGGCGCAGGGCGAGGTCGCCGAGCTCAAGGACAACATCAACCAGATGATCGTCACCCTCCGGGAGACGACCAAGAAGAACGCCGAGCAGGGCTGGCTGGACTCCAACCTCGCCCGGATCGGCGGCCTGTTGCAGGGCCAGCGCGACCTCGGCGAGGTCTGCCGCATGATCATGACGGAGGTGACGCCGCTGGTCGACGCCCAGCTCGGCGCCTTCTTCCTGGCCGACGACACCGACGGCAGCATGCGGCTGCGGCTGACCTCCTCGTACGGGTACGTGGCGCGGGGGCACGACGTCACCTTCGGGCCGGGTGAGGGGCTGGTCGGGCAGACCGCGCTCTCCCGGCGCACGATCCGGGTCAGCGCCTCCCCGAACAGTCGGCTCACCCTGCGGTCCGGCCTGGCCGAGACACCCCCGTCCGACCTGGTGGTGCTCCCCGTCCTGTTCGAGGGCGAGCTGCTCGGGGTGATCGAGTTCGCCAGCGTGTCAGCCTTCTCCGAACTGCACCTGTCGTTCCTGGAGCGGTTGGTGCTCACCATCGGCATCGCGGTCAACACCATCCAGGCCAACCGGCGTACGGAGGAGCTGCTGGCCCAGTCGCAGCGGCTGGCGCACGAGATGCAGGAGCAGTCGGCGGAGTTGCAGCGCACCAACGCCGAGCTGGAGGAGAAGGCCACTCTGCTGTCCGAGCAGAAGGGCAACATCGAGACGAAGAACCGGGAGATCGAGCTGGCGCGGCTGGGCCTGGAGGAGAAGGCGCAGCAGCTGACCCGGGCGTCGGCGTACAAGTCGGAGTTCCTGGCCAACATGAGCCACGAACTGCGGACTCCGCTGAACTCGTTGTTGCTGCTGGCCCGTCTGCTGGCCGAGAACTCGGAGCAGAACCTCAGCCCGAAGCAGATCGAGTTCGCCCGGACCATCCACGGGTCCGGCTCCGACCTGCTGCGACTGATCGACGACATCCTCGACCTGTCCAAGATCGAGGCGGGCCGGATGGACGTCGAGCCGACCGAGATTCGCTTCACCGAGCTGCGCGGCTACGTCGAGCAGGCGTTCGCCCCGCAGGCCGAGGAGAAGAACCTGGACTTCCAGGTACGGGTGAGCAAGGATCTGCCGCCGGCGTTGGTGACCGACGCGCAGCGGTTGCAGCAGATCCTGCGCAACCTGCTCTCCAACGCGGTGAAGTTCACCGACAACGGTGCGGTGACGCTGCGGATCGCCCCGGCCGCGGAGAACGCGGTGTTCGACGTGCCGGCGCTGACGAACGCTCAGCAGGTGATCGCCTTCACCGTGATCGACACCGGGATCGGCATCTCCGACGACAAGTTGTCGATCATCTTCGAGGCGTTCCAGCAGGCCGACGGCACGACCAGTCGCCGGTACGGCGGCACCGGGCTGGGCCTGTCGATCAGCCGCGATCTGGCCCGACTGATCGGCGGCACCATCACCGTCTCGTCCGCGCCAGGCCAGGGCTCGACCTTCACGCTGTTCGTGCCGCAGGTGCTGGCACCGGACGCGGTGGTCGTGCCGCAGATGCCGTCGCCGCAGCGCGCCGGGCTGCCGTCGTCGCTGCTGATGCCGCCGCTGGAGCTGCTGCCGGAACGGCCGGAGGCGCCGGCCACCCGTCAACTGGACGGTGCCACGGTGCTGATCGTGGACGACGACGTACGCAACGTCTTCGCCTTGACCAGCGCGTTGGAGCTGCACGGGATGACCGTGCTGTACTCGGACAACGGGGCGGACGGTGTCCGTCTGCTGGCAGAGCATCCGGAGGTGGACATCGTGCTGATGGACGCCATGATGCCCGACCAGGACGGTTACGAGACCACCCGCCAGATTCGCCGCAACCACCGGTTCGCCGACCTTCCGGTGGTCTTCCTGACCGCGAAGGCGATGCCGGGTGACCGTGAGTCGGCGCTCGCTGCCGGGGGCAGCGACTACATCACCAAGCCGGTCGACCTGGACGACCTGATCGAACTGATGTCGTCCTGGATCAACGGCAGCCGGACCGAGGAGACTTCGTGACCCAGATGGCCAAAGCGCTGCTCGTTGACGACCGGCGGCAGAATCTGACGGCCCTGGAGGCGATTCTTCAGGGCCTGCCGGTCCAGTCCGTGGCGGTGGAGAGCGGCGAGGCGGCGCTCAAGCAACTGCTGGTGGACGACTTCGCGGTGATCCTGTTGGACGCGCAGATGCCGGACATGGACGGCTTCGAGACGGCGAGCCACATCAAGCGCCGCGAGCGGACCCGGCACGTGCCGATCATCTTTCTCACCGCCGCCGACCGGGACGCCCAGCTCGCCCTCCGGGGCTACCAGGTGGGCGCGGTGGACTACCTCACCAAGCCGTTCGACCCGTGGGTGCTCCGAGCCAAGGTGTCGGTCTTCGTCGAGCTGTGGGTGAAGACCCGGCAGTTGGCCACCCAGTCGGACCTGGTTCGGGAGCGCGACACGCAGTGGCGGCGGCTCACCGAAGCGGTCGACGAGGCGACCGCCCAGCTCCGCTCGGACGACCCGGAGGTCCGCGACCGGGCGGTGAGGCTGCTCGAGCAGGCCCGCTGGGGCAACACCGCCTGACGCGGCAGGGCGGGGCGGCTCAGCCGGTGGGCTGGTCGTTACGGATCATCAGGGCACTGCGCAGACCGGTGATGTCCAGTACGCGGATCAGGAAGTCGCCCACGTGCGTCAGCATCAGCAGGCTCTGCGCGTGGCTGGCCTTGCGGCTGAGCACGACAAGGGTGCCCAGCCCCTGCGAGTCGCAGAAGGTGACGCCACCAAGGTCGAGGATGATCTTCGGGGGTGGGTCGGCCAGCACCTCGTTGACGACGGTGGAGAGCTGGGCCGCTGTGAGCATGTCGATCTCACCGGCCAGGCGCAAGACTGCTTCGTCGCCCGTCCGGTGTAGCGTGATGGACAGTTCGGCACGATCCACCCGGTCAGCCTAGCGCGATCCGACCGACCTGGCCTGTCGAGGCCGTGAGCCGCCGCCGTCCAGGCCACGAGGCCCCCCGTGTTCGCGCTGCTGACCGGCGCGGGTCACAGGTGAGCCGGGTAACCCCACCACGGGGTGGCTGCTGGTTGACCGTCCGGCGCTGTCACAATGGCGGCATCGTGACCGACATCTTCTCCGCCGGATCCGGCCGCTATCCAGCCGATGCGCCGGCCTCCGAGGCCCTGTTCGACCGCGCCCGCGCCATCGTGCCGGGCGGGGTGAACTCCCCTGTGCGCGCCTTCCAGGCGGTCGGCGGCACCCCGCGTTTCATGGTCCGTGGTGAGGGCCCGTGGCTGTACGACGCCGACGGTCGCCGCTACGTCGACCTGGTCTGCTCCTGGGGTCCGCTGATCCTCGGGCACGCCCACCCGGAGGTGGTGGAGGCCGTCCAGGCCGCCGCCGCCCGGGGCACCAGCTTCGGCACGCCCACCCCCGGTGAGGTGGAGTTGGCCGCCGAGATCGTCGTCCGGACCCCGGTCGAGCAGGTCCGCCTGGTCAACTCGGGCACCGAGGCGACCATGTCGGCGATCCGGCTGGCCCGCGGCTTCACCGGCCGCTCGAAGATCATCAAGTTCGCCGGTTGCTACCACGGCCACGTCGACGCGCTGCTCGCCGCCGCCGGCTCCGGCGTGGCCACCCTGGGCCTGCCCGACTCGCCCGGCGTGACCGGCGCGGCGGCCAGCGAGACGATAGTGCTTCCGTACAACGACATCCGGGCCGTCGAGGAGGCCTTCGCCGCCGAGGGCCCGCACATCGCCGCGGTGATCACCGAGGCCGCCGCCGGCAACATGGGCGTGGTGGCCCCCCGCGACGGCTTCAACCAGCAGCTCGCCCGGATCGCGCACGCCCACGGCGCCCTGTTGGTGGTGGACGAGGTGATGACCGGGTTCCGGGTCTCCCGCGCCGGGTGGCACGGCCTCGACGCCTCCGACGCGGACCTGTGGACGTACGGCAAGGTCATGGGTGGCGGCCTGCCCGCCGCGGCGTTCGGCGGGCGGGCGGACATCATGGCGCGGCTCGCGCCGGCCGGCCCGGTCTACCAGGCCGGCACCCTCTCCGGTAACCCGCTGGCCTGCGCCGCCGGCCTGGCGACCCTGCGGCTCGCCGACGACGCGCTGTACCAGCGCCTCGACGAGACGGCCGCCGTGGTGGGCAAGCTCGCGTCCGACGCGTTGGCCGCCGCCGGGGTCGCGCACCGACTGTCGTACGCGGGCAGCATGTTCTCGATCTTCTTCACCGACGCCGACGTGGTCGACTACGACAGCGCGCGAACCCAGCAGGTGCCCGCGTTCAAGGCGTTCTTCCACGCGATGCTCGCCGCCGGCGTCTACCTGCCGCCGAGCGCGTTCGAGTCGTGGTTCGTCTCGGCGGCGCTCGACGACGCCGCTCTGGAGCACATCGCCGCCGCGCTGCCCACTGCGGCGAACGCGGCGGCAGCGGCCGGTCACGGGGGGTAGACAACCTTGAGCAAGACTGTGGTTCACGTGCTGCGGCACGGCGAGGTGCACAACCCCGACCAGATCCTCTACGGCCGGCTGCCCGGGTTCCGCCTCTCCGAGCTGGGTGTGCAGATGGCCAAGGCCGCTGCGGAGGGCCTGGCCGAGCGGGAGATCGTGCACGTGGTGGCCAGCCCGCTCGAGCGCGCCCAGCAGACCGCCGAGCCGATCGCCGCCCAGTTCGGGCTGCCGGTCGGGGTGGACGAGCGGCTGATCGAGAGCGCCAACTGGTTCGAGGGCAAGAAGGTCTCCCCGGGTGACGGATCGTTCCGCGACCCGCGCAACTGGTGGGTGCTGCGCGACCCGGTGACCCCGTCCTGGGGTGAGGCGTACCGGGTGATCGCCGAGCGGATGTTCGCCGCCGTGCACGCCGCCCGGGTCGCCGCCGAGGGACGCGAGGCGGTGCTGGTGTCGCACCAGCTCCCGATCTGGACGTTGCGCCGTCACGTAGAGCGCAAGCGGCTCTGGCACGACCCGC
>NZ_JBEYSL010000435.1:0-5763 GCF_040642735.1 Micromonospora sp. NPDC047753
GGCGCCGAGCATCAGCTTCAGCTCGCCGTCCTCGCGGATGACGGTCGGGATCCAGCCACTGCTACTCTGCTCCAGCCGGGCGACGCGGTCCTCCATCTTGGGGTGGGTGGAGAAGAGCGCCGCCATGCCGCCACCCCGGAACGGGTTGGCGATCATGAGGTGGGCGGTGCTGGTGAGCTGCCCCTGGGCCGGCAACGGCCGACGTCGGGCCACCGCGTCGATCTTGCGGAGCGCGCTGGCCAGGGCCAGCGGGTCGCGGCTCAGCTCGGCGCCCGAGGCGTCCGCCTGGAACTCGCGGCTCCGGCTGATCGCCAACTGGATCACAGTGGCCGCGATCGGGCCCAGGATCAGGGTGAGCAGCAGCACAGCCGGGTTGGGTCGATCCTCGTCGTCCCCGCCGCCCAGCGGGATGAAGAAGGCGAGGTTCGCCAGCAGGGTGATGATGCTGGCCAGGCCGGCCGCCACGCTGGAGATCAGGATGTCCCGGTTGTAGACGTGGGACAGCTCGTGCCCGATCACGCCGCGCAGCTCACGGTAGTCGAGGATCTCGGTGATGCCCTGGGTCACGCAGACGGCCGCGTGCTGCGGGTTGCGACCGGTGGCGAACGCGTTGGGCTGCGCGGTGGGGCTGACGTAGAGCCGCGGCATCGGCTGCCGGGCGTCGGTGGCCAACTCCCGGACCATCCGGTACAGCTCGGGGAACTGCGCCTCGGTGACCGGTTGCGCCCCCATCGAGCGCAGTGCGAGCTTGTCGGAGTAGAAGTAGGTGACGCCGTTCATGACCAGAGACACGACGACGGCGATGACCAGGCCGCCGCTGCCGCCGAACCAGTAGCCCACCGCCAGGATCAGGGCGCTGAGCAGGCCGAGCAGCGCTGCGGTCTTCAGACGGTTGTGGTGCACGATGTCTCCTTCGGTGCACGGATCGCCGGGATCCGCTGACCGGTTCAACAACCCGGTACCCGTCAACCATCCGTTACAACGCTGAGAGTTCACTGAGACCGAAGTCGCAGGTCAGGTCAACGGCCGGCCAGGTCGAGCACCAGCTGCGGGGCGACACCCAGCACCACGGCGGCCACCGTCGCCACCGCCAGCACCACCCCCACCACACCCACCACGGGTACGGCCGCGGCACCGCCGACGTTCGGGGCGGCGAGGGGCGTCGGTGCCCACAGCGCGGCGGTCACCCGCAGGTAGTAGGCGAGCCCGATCACGGCGTTCACCGCCACCACCAGCGCCAGCCAGGCCGCGCCACCGTCCAGCAGCGCCCGGACCACTGTCACCTTCGCGAACAGGCCAGCCAGCCCCGGCGGCAGACCGGCCAGACCCACCAGCGCGAGACCGAACGCCGCAGCTCGCCACGGGTGCCGGCGGGCTGCCCCGCGCAGGTCGTCCAGCGTGCCGCCGTCCGCACCCGCCGGCCGCAGCGCGGTCACTGCGGCGAACGCGGCCAGCTCCAACACCACGAAGAAGACGGCGTACGCGATGGCGGCCGCGTACGCGGCGGACCGTGCCTCGTCCGTGCGTCCGGCGGCCAGCGCCAACGCTCCCAACGGGGCGAGGATGTACCCGGCCTGCGCGACGGACGACCAGGCGAGCAGCCGGACGGTCCGCCGCTGACGCAGGGCGACCAGGTTGCCGACGGTCATGGTGAGCACGGCGAGCAGGGCGAGCACCGGACCGGTCTGGTCCGCCGGCAGCGCCCGTTGCACCACGGCGAGCAGGGCGACCAGGCCGCCCAGCTTCGACGCTGTGGACAGGTACGCGGCCACCGGCAGCGGCGCGCCGTCGTAGGTGGCCGGCGCCCAGGCGTGGAACGGCACCGCCGCCACCTTGAAGGCCAGGCCGACCAGCAGCACCGCCACCGCGGCGGTGGTCAACGGCAGGTCCCGCACCTCTGGCTGCTCGGCGATCAACGCACCGAGCCGGTCCAGGTGCAGCCCACCGGTCACCGCGTACAGAAGGGCCGCGCCGAGCAGGGTCAGCGTGGTCGCCACCACGCTGACCACGAAGAAGGTCAGGGCCGCCTCGGCGCTCGCGAGGCTGCCCCGGCGCAGGCCGACCAGCACGTACAGCGGCAGGGTCAGCGTCTCCAGCGCGACGATCAGCGTGATCAGGTCGCCGGCCGCGCCGAGCACCACGCCGCCGGTCATCGAGCAGGCCAACAGGAAGGCGTACTCCCCGACCGGTGAGCGCCCGGCCCGCAGCGCGGGCACCGACAGCCCGAGCACGCCCACCGTGAGCAGCGCGACCACCACGGCCACCACTGCCGCCCGACCGCCGAAGATCCAGGAGCAGTCGGCGCCCACGCAGAACGTCCGCCGCTCGGCACCCGCCCCGACCAGCGCGGAGCCGACGGCGGTGCCGAGCGCGCCGAGCGCGGCCACGGCGATGGTGGCCCGTGGCCGGGCCACGAGCAGATCGGTGATGAGCACGAGCACGGCCGTGCCGGCGGCCAGATAGGCCGGCAGCAGCGCGACGCTGTCCACGCTCTGCACGACGTTCATCGGGGCTCGCCTTCGTTCGCGACTGCGGGGCTCCGCTCCGCTGCACTCCTCGCGCTCACCGCGAAACCACCCCGATCAGGGCGTCGACGGGAGCCTCGGCGACGCCGAGGACCAGCGTCGGCGCCAACCCGATGGCCAACGCGAGCAACACCAGCGGCACCCAGGCGGTCAACTCCGCACCGGCCAGGCCGGGGCCGACCCGACCGACGGCGGGGCTCGGCCGGTTGTGGGTGACCTGGCGTAGCAACCGCAGGAAGTACGCGGCGGTGAGCGCCCCACCGACCGCCGCCAGCACCCCGAGGGTGGTCCAGAGCGGACCGCCCACCTGCACGGCGGCGATCACCGCGAACGCCTCGCCCCAGAAACCGGCCAGGCCGGGCAGGCCCAGCGACGCGATCGCCGCGAACGCGAGCAGACCCGCCAACCGGGGCGAGGTCTCCCGCAGCCCGGACAGCTCGGTGAGGGTGCCCGTGCCGGTACGGTCCTTCACCGCCCCGGCCAGGAAGAACAGCAGGCCGGTGATCACCCCGTGCGCGACGTTGCCGATCAACGCCGCCTGGATGCCGGTGGCGGTCAGCGTGGCGACGCCCAACAGCACGAAGCCCATGTGCCCCACGCTGGAGTACGCGATGAGCCGCTTCACCTCCGACTGGGCCAGGCAGACCAGCGAACCGATCAGGATCGCGGCGACGGCGAGCACACCGAGCACCGGCGCGGCCCAACGGGCTCCCTCCGGCGCCACCCCCACCGCGACCCTGATCAGGCCGTACGTGCCCATCTTCAGCAGCACACCGGCCAACACGACACTGCCCACTGTGGGTGCCTGGGTGTGCGCGTCGGGCAGCCAGGAGTGCAACGGCCACAGCGGGCTCTTCACCGCGAACGCCAACGCGAGCAGAGTGAACGCGGCCAACTGGGTGCCCCGGGACATCCCCGCGCCACCGGTCAGCGTCACCAGGTCGGCGGTGCCGGCGGCGGCGACCACGACGTACACGCCGACCAGCAGCAGCACCGAGCCGAACAGCGTGTAGAGGGCGAACTTCCGGGCCGCCCGACGCCGGTCCGCGCCACCCCAGCCGGCGATGATCGCGTACATCGGCAGCAGGACGACCTCGAAGAAGAGGAAGAACAACACCACGTCCAGGGCGAGGAAGGTGCCCAGGATGCCCACCTCGACCACCAGCAGCAGCGCGACGAGCGCCCGGCCGCTACCGCCGTCCGGAACCCGCCACATCGTGTACGCGCAGCAGAGCAACGTGAGCAGCGCGGTCAACACCACCAGCGGCCAGGAGATGCCGTCGACGCCGAGGTGGAAGCGCAACTCCAGACCGGGCACCCAGGGCAGGTCCAGTTGGTGCCACGGGCGCACCGCCGGCTCGTTGCCCGACCAGACGACCCAGCCCCGACGGTCGAACACCAGCGGCACCGCTGCCAGCAGGGTCAACGCCGCCGCGACACTGCCGACCAGCCGGGCCGCCCGGTCCCGGGGCGTCGCCGCCACCGCGACCGCACCCAGCGCCGGCACCGCCAGCACCGCGACCAGCAACCCCTGCCCCAACGTCACTGGACCGCCTCTGTTCGCGACTGCGAGGCTCGCAAACCCGGCTCACTCCTCGCGCTCACTGGACAACTCCCAACACGGCGGCGGCCAGGCCGATCAGCAGAGCACCGGCCAGTACGCCGGCGGCGGCCCGGGGCAGCGCCGCGCGGTGCAGCGCGGCCAGCCCCGCGCCCAGACCGGACGCGGCTCGCCCACTGCCCTCGACCGCGCCGTCCACCACCACCTCGTCACCCGTGCGCGCGGCGCGGGCCAGTGCGCGGACGGGACGTACCACGAGGGTGCGCTGGACGTCGTCGAACCGGAACGCGCTGGCGAAGACCGGCCGCAGCGGACCCAGCGCCGCGGCCGGGTCGGCGGCCGGGTCGCGCCGCCAGCCCAGCGTCACCAGCGCGGCGCCGAACAGCAGGAACGCCAGCGGCAGCAGCACCCCCGGCCCCAGGTGGACCAGGCCGTCCTCGGAGCCCGCCACCGGGACGGTGGGGAACCGCAGGCGGTCGGCGAACGCCCCGACGAACCCGGCCAGACCGAGCAGCGCGGCCGGCACGGCCAGCAGCAGCACCGGCCAGCGGAGCACGGCCGGCGGGTCGTGCGGCTGGACCAGGGGCAGGCGCGGGGCGCCGAAGAAGGCGCGCAGCAGCAGCCGACCCGCATACCAGGCGGTGACCGCCACGCCGATCAGCCCGGCGATCCAGACGATCCAGCCCACCCAGGACGGGGCCGGCCCGGTGCCCTCCAGCGCGGCCGACTCGGCCACCGTCAGCACGCCGTCCTTGCTCCAGAAACCGGCCAACGGCGGCACCCCGGCCAACGCGCCAAGGCCCACCACAGTGCACCAGAACGTCACCGGCATGCTGCGCCGCAGCCCGCCCATCTCCGACATCAGCGTGGTGCCGACGGCGTGGATCACGGCACCGGCGGCGAGGAACAGCAGCGCCTTGAAGGCGGCATGGGTGAGCAGGTGGAACAGTGCGGCCGACGGTGAACCGACCGCCAGCGCGCCGGTCATGTAACCCAGTTGGGACACCGTCGACCAGGCCAGCACGCGTTTGATGTCGTCCTGGGCGGTGGCGGCGAGCGCGCCGAGCAGCAGCGTGATCGCGCCGAGCACCCCCAGCACCGTCAGCGTCACCGGCGCGGCCGTGAACAGCGGGTAGAGCCGGGCCACCGCGTACACCCCGGCGGCGACCATCGTCGCGGCGTGGATCAGCGCGGAGATCGGGGTCGGGCCGGCCATCGCGTCCGGCAACCAGGTGTGCAGCGGGAACTGCGCGCTCTTGCCGGCCACACCGGCGAGCAGCAGCAGGCCGGCAGCGGTCAACGTCGCGCCGGAATGGTCGTGGGCGAGCACGTCGGCGATCCGGAAGCTGCCCGTCGACACACCCAGCAGGGCGATGCCGAGCAGGAACCCGACGTCACCGACCCGGGTCACCAGGAACGCCTTCATGGCGGCGGCGGGGGCGCCGGCCAGTCGGCGGTCGTGGGCGATCAGGAGGTACGAGCAGAGGCCCATCACCTCCCAGCCGACCAACAGCATGATCAGGTCGCCGGCGACCACCACCAGCAGCATGGCACCGGTGAAGAGGCTGATCTGGGCGGCGTACCCGCGATCCGGTCCACCGCCGCCAGGAACTTCGGGCCCATGGCTGCGCGGGCCTGCACCGCCGGGTGGGTCGCGCCGAAGTCGTCCGGGTTGGC
>NZ_JBEYSL010000436.1:0-5758 GCF_040642735.1 Micromonospora sp. NPDC047753
CGACGTGATCCATCGGCCCTCGGGCGCCGGCCCGGAGAGCCTGGCCTGGTTCGACAACTGCATAAGGGTCCTGGAGCCGGTGCGCTGCCCGGTGAGCGGCTTCCAGCAGGGCATCTTCGTCGCCGAGGAGATCGCCGGCCAGAACCCCGCCGTGATCGACGAGGTCGGCATCCCGCGCGTCACGTACTGCGACCCGGAGCTGGCGTCGGTGGGCCTCACCGAGGCCAAGGCCAAGGAGCAGTACGGCGCCGACAAGGTCAAGACGTACAACTACAACCTGGGTGGCAACGGAAAGAGCCAGATCCTCAAGACCACCGGCTTCGTGAAGCTGGTCCGGGTCGAGGACGGCCCGGTCGTCGGCGTACACATGATCGGCGCCCGGGTGGGTGAGCTGATCGGCGAGGCGCAGCTCATCTACAACTGGGAGGCGTACCCGGCGGAGGTCGCCCAGCTCGTGCACGCCCACCCGACCCAGAACGAGGCCCTGGGCGAGGCGCACCTGGCCCTCGCCGGCAAGCCGCTGCACGCGCACGCCTGATCATCCACAACCGCGGCGTCCGGCGACGGGCGAAGATCCCACCAGGGGAATGAAGGAGTCTCAGAACATGCCGGTATCGGTCACCATGCCCCGGCTCGGCGAGAGCGTCACCGAGGGCACCGTCACTCGCTGGCTCAAGCAGGAGGGCGACACGGTCGAGGTCGACGAGCCCCTGCTCGAGGTCTCCACCGACAAGGTCGACACCGAGATCCCGTCACCCGCTGCCGGCGTGCTGAGCCGGATCGTGGTCGGCGAGGACGAGACCGCCGAGGTCGGCAGCGAGCTGGCCGTCATCGCCGGTGAGGGCGAGTCGACCGGCGGCGGCGAGGCAGCCCCGCAGGAGCAGGCCCCGGCCGAGCCGGCCGCCGAGCCGACGGCCGCCGCCGAGGGCACCGCGGACGAGGTGGCCCAGGACGAGGCCCCGGCCGAGGCTCCCGCTCCGGCCGCCGCCTCGTCGGGCGAGGGCACCGCGGTGAAGATGCCCGCCCTGGGCGAGAGCGTCACCGAGGGTACGGTCACCCGCTGGCTGAAGCAGGTCGGCGAGACCATCGAGGTCGACGAGCCGCTGCTGGAGGTCTCCACCGACAAGGTGGACACCGAGATCCCGTCGCCGGTCGCCGGCACGGTGCTGGAGATCAAGGTCGCCGAGGACGAGACCGCAGCGGTCGGCGCCGACCTGGCGATCATCGGCGCTGCCGGCGGGGCCCCCGCCCAGGCGCAGCCCGAGCCGAAGCCCGAGCCGAAGGCGGAGGCCAAGCCGGCGCCGAAGGCCGAGCCGAAGCCGGAGCCGAAGGTCGAGGAGCCGACGCAGGGTGCCTCGTACAGCGAGCCCGCCGCGGAGACCGAGAGCTCGGCGCAGCCGGCGAAGACCGAGCAGGCCGCGCAGCCGGCCGCGTCGACCTCGGCGCCGGCACGTCCGTCCGCTCCGGCGCCGGGTGCCGGCGAGGAGGCCGCCGGGTACGTGACCCCGCTGGTGCGCAAGCTGGCCGGTGAGCACGGCGTCGACCTGGCCGCGCTCAACGGCACCGGTGTGGGTGGTCGGATCCGCAAGCAGGACGTGCTGGAGGCGGCCGAGAAGGCGAAGGCCGCCAAGGCCGCTCCCGCCGCCGCACCGGCGCCGTCGGCCGCACCGTCGGCGGCTGCGGCCACCCCGGCCGCGAAGCCGCAGCCGAGCGGCAAGCGGGGCACCACCGAGAAGCTCCCCCGGATCCGCAAGGCCATCGCCAAGCGGTTGCACGAGTCGCTGCACGAGATGGCGCAGCTCACCACGGTGGTCGAGGTGGACGTCACCCGGATCGCCAAGCTGCGGGCGCAGGCGAAGGACTCGTTCGTGCAGCGGCACGGCGTGAAGCTGTCCTTCCTGCCGTTCTTCGCGCTCGCCGCCATCGAGGCGCTGCAGACCCACCCGATCGTCCAGGCCAGCATGGACCTGGAGGGTGGCACGATCACCTACCCGGCTGCCGAGCACCTCGGCATCGCTGTGGACACCGAGCGGGGTCTGCTGACGCCGGTCATCCACAACGCCGGCGACCTCAACCTGGGCGGCATCGCCAAGCGGGTCGCCGACCTGGCCGAGCGGACCCGGACCAACAAGATCAGCCCGGACGAGCTGGCCGGGGCGACCTTCACGCTGACCAACACCGGCAGCCGGGGTGCGCTCTTCGACACCCCGATCGTGCCGTCGCCGCAGTCGGCGATGCTCGGCACCGGCGCCGTCGTCAAGCGGCCGGTCGTGGTCAACGACCCGGAGTTGGGCGAGGTCGTCGCGATCCGGTCGATGGTCTACCTGGCCATGTCCTACGACCACCGGCTGATCGACGGCGCCGACGCGGCCCGCTTCCTGACCACTGTCAAGGAGCGGCTGGAGGCCGGCAACTTCGAGTCGGAGCTGGGCCTGGCCTGATCCGCTGAACGATGAGAGGGCGCCCCGGTCATCGACCGGGGCGCCCTTCCCGTTCTGGTGCTCAGCTCTTGAGCAGGGCGGTGGAGACCTGCCAGAGTCGTTCGGCGGCCTCCGGGTCCAGCGCGTAGTCGGCGACCCCGGTCCGCTGGCCCGGTTGGGCGGGGGCGGCCTCCTGGCAGTCCTCGAAGTAGCGCCCACCCACCTCGTCGAGCAGCGGTGACGCGGCGACCAGCACGGAGGTGGCAGCGCCCTGCTCGACGGTCTTCCAGGCCGCCGCGTTGCCCGACCGCATCCGGTCCAGTTCCTCCTTGCTCACGTAGCGCTGCAGGTTGGTCTGGATCGCGCCGGGCATCAGCGAGTTGGTGTAGATGCCGTCGTCGGACCAGCGTCGGGTCGCTTCCACGGCGAACAGCACGTTCGCCGTCTTGGACTGCCCGTACGCCTGCCACGGCTCGTACTCCCGCTTGTCGTACTGGATGTCCTCGAAGACCACCGGTGAGCGCAGGTGGGCGGCGGAGCTGACCGAGACGATCCTGGCCCCGTCGCCGGCGGCGAGTGCCGGGCGGAGCCCGTTGGCGAGCGCGAAGTGCCCCAGGTGGTTGGTGGCGAACTGCATCTCCCAGCCCTGCGGTGTGCGGGACAGCGGTGCCGCCATGATCCCGGCGTTGTTGACCAGGATGTGCAGGGGGCCGTCCCAGTTGGCCACGAAATCGGCGATCGAACCCTGGTCGGCGAGGTCGAGCGGGGCGACCAGGACCCGGTCGTTGCCGGTGGTGCCGGTGATGTCGTTGGCGGCCTGCTGACCCGCGTCCGGGTTCCGGACGGCCAGGGTGACCTCCGCGCCTGCGCTGGCCAGGGCGCGGGCGGTCTCCACGCCGATCCCGGAGGACCCGCCGGTGACGACCGCCCGCCGCCCGGCGAGGTCCACGCCCCGGATCACGTCCATCGCTGTGGAGTGATGGGCGAACGAAGTGGTGATCGGGTTTTTGGTCGTCATTGTCCATCCTTGTCCGGGGTGGGCGGACCGACCGGCCCGCTGCGGAAGGCCGTGGCCCCGGTGTTTCCCCGACCCGGGCCGGAGGTAACGCCGAGCCCGTCACCCTCGCCGTTCGGGCCTCCGACCAGCCCGGACGCTGCCAGAGTGGGATCGTGGGCGGCTACCGGCGGCGTGGACAGCTGGGACCGGCCGTCCCGATCGCCCCGGGCGCCCGGGTGGACAAGTTCGAGGTCTTCTTCGACCTGGTCTTCGTCTTCTCGTTCTTCATCATCACCCGGGCCACCGCCGCGAACATCTCCGGTCGGCAACTGCTGCACGCCAGCCTGGTGCTCGCCGTGCTCTGGTGGATCTGGGTGGTGCACAGCCTGGTCGCCACCCGGGTCCGGCTCGGCGAGGGCTACGTCCCGGTGCTCATGGTGATCGCGATGGTCGCCCTGTTCGCGTTCGCGTTGGCGCTCCCGCAGGCGTTCAGCGACCCGAAGGGGAGCGCCGCCGGCCCGATGCTGGTGGCGATCAGCTACGTCGTGGTCCGCGGCATCCACTGGATCCTCTATCAGCACGTGGTGCGGGACAGCCCGCAGGAGCGGCGGCAACTGCGGCGTTTCGCTCCGGAGCTGGCGGTGAGCATCGTGCTGCTGCTGGCCGCCGCGCTCATCCCGCCGCAGATCACCGACCCCGACCGGGCCGCCCTGGTCCGCGACGGGCTGTGGATCGCCGTGGTGGTGGTGCAGTACGCCACCGGCTTCATCGTCGGGACCTGGGGCTGGGGGGTGACCAGCGCCGAGCACTGGACCGAGCGCTACGACCTCATCCTGATCATCGCGCTGGGCGAGTCGATCATCTCGACGGGGGTGGGCGGTAACCTGCTCGGCAAGCCGGTCACCTGGCCGGCGGTGGCCGCCGCCGCGCTCGGCATCGTGGTCACCGCAGCCCTCTGGTGGGCGCACTTCGACTTCATCGGGCCGGCCGCCCGGATCGCCCTGCACGCGGCGGAGGGCGGCCCTCGGGTGGCGATGGCCCGCGACGCCTACGCGTACGCGTACCTGCCGATGATCGCCGGGGTGATCCTCTTCTCGATCGGCAACGAGCAGATCCTCCACAAGATCACCGACCCGGCCGGCGGGATCGCCGAAAAGATCGAGGGACCGGCGATACCGATGTTCTTCGGCGGTCTGATCTGCTACTTCGCCGTCAACCTGCTCTTCCAGTTGCGCACCCTGCACACCGTCACCTGGACCCGCATCGGCGTCATAGTGGTTCTCACGGCGGCCCTTCCGGTCGGCCAGCACCTGCCGGCGCTGGGCGCGCTCATCCTCGCGACAGTGATCTGCGTGGCGCTGGTGGCCGTGGAGGTGGTGGTGATGGCGCAGTCGCGGCACGCCCTGCGGGCCGTCGTCTTCCAGGAGCGGACCAGCCACGAGGCCCATGAGGCCGCCTGGCGGGCGCGCTGGCACGACGTCGAGGAGACCGACGAACCGACCACTCCGTGATTCCCGGGTTTGGGGGCGTGGCCGGCCGGCCCTAGACTTCGGCCCAGCGTCGCAGTGCACCCGGCCCGAAGGCCGCCGTGGGCATGGAGGCGCGGGGACAGCATGGGACGACACGTGCACCCAACTAGTTCACCGGCCGGCCGGCTCGCCGCCGTCGGCAATCAGATGATCGAGATTCACCTCTGGCTCAGCGCGGAGCTGGCCCGACTGCAGGCAAGCCTCGACACCCCGTCGCGGGACCTGCGCGCGCACTGCCTCACCTTCTGCGCCGCGCTCGGCCGACACCACACCGGTGAGGACGCGGGCGCGTTCCGGCTGCTGGCCGAGGAGGCCCCCGAGTTGCGCCCGGTCATCGACAACCTGATCACCGATCACGAGGTGGTGGCGGGGATCCTGGAACGGGTCGAGGCACTGCTGGGCGGCGACGCGGCGGTGCCGGTCGCCCAGGTACGCGCCGAGCTGGCCGGGCTCGCCGCCCTGCTGGAGTCGCACTTCCGCTACGAGGAGAAGCGGCTGGTCACCGCCCTGAACGCGCTCACCGGTCGACCCGGAACGACAGCGGACCTGCTCGGCCTGTCCGCGCCCGGTTCCGGCTAGCCGGACCGCTCGGCCTGAGCGCGCCCGGTTCCGGCTAGCCGGCCTGAGCGCGCACGGTTCCCCCTAGCCGGCCTGCTCGGCCTCCGAGCCCGGGGCGACCGGGGGTAGCCGCTCGTAGAAGCGGATCTTCTCCCGGAGGTGGTCGTACTGGCAACCTTTGGGCCAAAGTAACGCAAGATTTCGACAAAGGCGTGCACGGTTCTGTGCACACACTCGGAAGATTCAACGGGCCT
>NZ_JBEYSL010000437.1:0-5737 GCF_040642735.1 Micromonospora sp. NPDC047753
TCCGTGCCGTCCGACCGGCGGCGCTGCGCACCCTGCACTCGGAGCGGGTCCACCCGACCGGCGCGCAGTTGGTGCTGGTCGGTGACGTCCAGCCGCCGGCTGGTGGTAGCCGAATGCGACCCGGCCGGCGGCTCGATCCTCGCCGGATACCTCGGCGGCCAACTGGACGGCCCACGCGGCATCGGAGAGCTGGCCGTCGGCGAGTTGCGCGACGGCAACCTGGAGACCGCATTCTGGTCCCAGTTGGTCGACCTGGACGCCCCCCGCCGGGAACGACTGCTGCTGCCCGGCCTCGTCGACCCGGCCCAGAGCGGCAGCGTCACCCCGCTGTGGCAGCGCTTCGCCGACTACTTCGACGCCCTCGACCGTGGCACCCCCGGCTACGACGTCCTCGTCGACTGTGGTCGGCTGCACGTGACCGGGCCTCCGTGGCCGGTGCTGCGGGCCGCCTCGGTGGTGCTGCTGGTGACCCGGGCGAACCTGCCGGACCTCTCCGGCACCCGCGCGGTGGTCACCGCGATCGAACGGGACTTCGCCGAGCACCGGGTGCCCCCGGGCACCCTGCGGCTGCTGCTGGTCGGCGACGGGCACGGGCGGGCCGAGATCAGCCGCGCCCTGAAACTGCCCGTCATCGCACGGCTGCCGCACGATGCGCGTACCGCCGGGGTGCTCGCCCTGGGCGGGACCGTGCGGGCCGGTCGGCCGCTGATGCGCGCGGCGGCGGCGCTGGAGGTCCCGATCGGGTCGCTCCTGGAGCGGCGACGGGCCCGGTTGGCGTGGCCCGTGCAGCAGGGGGTGCCGGATGCGGTTTGAGCCGGTCTCCACCGATCCGCGCCAGCAGCCACCGGCAGTGACCTCCACCGCGCCGCCCCTGGCCCTGCCGAACGGCCGGCACCACCAGTCCGGGCCGCAGCCGCCGTCGACGCCCGCGACCAGCCCGCCGCCCGAATCGCCCCCTCGGGCCCGGATGGACTTCCAGGTGGTCCGGGAGCTGCGCCGGGAACTCACCGAACGGCTCACCCTATGGCAGCGCGGCCGGGAGTTCACTGTCGACGAGGAGGACACCGAGCGGGCCCGGCTCGCCGTCACAGTGGTCGCCGCGTACGCGGACTCGGTGCGCCGGTCCGGCACGCCGATGGCCGCCGGCGACGAACGCATGCTGCTCGACCAGGTGACCGCCGAGCTGGTCGGGCTCGGCCGGCTACAGACGCTGCTCGTCGACGACACCATCGAGGAGGTGCACATCCTCGGCTGCGACCAGGTACGCATCACCCGGCACGGCGGTGGGGTGGACTGGGCCGAGCCGATCGCCGACAGCGACGCCGAGCTGGTGGAGATCCTCCAGGCGGCGGCCCGTCGGGCGGGCGCGACCGAGCGGTCCCTCTCCACAGTGAAACCCACCCTCGACCTGCAACTGCCCGACGGCAGCCGGCTGGCCGCGGTGTTCCTGGTCAGCCACCGCCCGTACGCGGTGATCCGCAAGCACAACACCCTGGACGTGAGCCTCGACGACCTCGCGGGCGCCCGAGGTGACCTGGACGAGATGATCGACCCGCTGCTGCGCGACTTCCTCCGCGCCGCGATGCGCGCCGGTCTGAACATCATGGTCGCCGGGTTGGCCGGCGCCGGAAAGACCACTGTCATCCGCGCACTGATGAACGAGATCCCGCAGGATGAGCCGTACGTGCTGCTGGAGGAGAGTCGGGAGCTGCTCCCGGCCCGCCGCCGGGAGCGGCACCGGGCGGTGATGAGCTTCGAGGCCCGGGAGGGGCACGGCGAACGCGGCTTCGACGGCCGCCCGGCCGGTGAGGTGACCATCGCCGACCTGATCCCGTTGTCCCTGCGGATGGGCGTCCTACGGATCATCGTGGGTGAGGTGCGGTCCCGGGAGATCGTGCCGATGCTCCAGGCGATGACCACCAGCCGGGGGTCGATGTGCACCATCCACGCCCGTACCGCCGCCGGTGTGGGTGAACGGATCGTCGAGCTGGCCCTGGCGCACGGCCGCGAGATGACAGTCGACCAGGCCCGGCGGATGGCCGGGAACGCGCTCGACCTGATCGTCTACGTCACCGTCGAGGACGAGACCGCGATCGGCGGGCGGAAGCACCGGTTCGTCTCGCATGTGGAGGAGGTGATCGGGGCCGGCGAAGCCGGTCGGATCACCACCACCACCGTCTTCGGGCCCGGCCCGGACGGTCGCGCGGTCCCTCGCCACCTGCCGGAGCGGGTCCGCGACCAGTTGCTGCGGGTGGGTTACGACGCGCGGCTGCTGACCCGGTGGGTCGAGGCCGGTGCTGGTGCCTGGCGGCGGCCTCGGCAGACCCGACTGGCCCGGCGGTGACCTGATGTTCGACAGCCTTGAGTTGATCGCGGTGGTCTCCGGCGCCGCCTGTGTGGCCGGGCTGCTGCTGGCCGTGGTCGCCCTGGTCGGCACCCGTCGACCCCCGGGGCGACGGCCGGGCAGCGGGCCGGGGCTGAGCCGACTGTGGCGCGGGCCGGGCAGCACGCCGGCCGAGCAGCGGGCCTATCAGGCGCTGCTGGTCGCCGCGCTGGTCGCCGGCGCGTTGGCGTTCCTGCTGACCGGGTTGCCGGTGGTGGGTCTGCTGGTGGCGGTGGCGGTGCCCGGCACCCCGTGGCTGTTCGGGGTGGGCAAGGCCGAACAGCGGGCCATCGCCCGGATCGAGGCGGTCGGCGAGTGGACCCGCCGACTCAAGGACGTCTCCGGCACCGGGCAGGGCCTCCAGCAGGCGATCATCGGCACGATCGGCAGCGTCCCACCCGGCGTCGAGGACGAGGTACGGCTGCTCGCGGCCCGCCTCCAGGCCGGCTGGATGGCCCGCTCCGCCCTGCTGGCGTTCGCCGACGAGATCGCCGACCCGGTCTGCGACCAGGTGGTCGCGGCGCTGATCCTGCACCTGTCGGACCGGGGTGAGCGGCTGGGTGACGTGCTCGGCTCGATCGCCGGCGCGGCGTCCGCGGAGGTGGCCACCCGGCGGGAGATCGAGGCCAAGCGCACCCAGCCCCGGTTCGCGGTCCGCTTCCTCACCGGGATGACGCTGGCGACCCTGGCGTACGGGCTGATCAACACCGAGTACATCAGGCCGTACGGCACCCCGGTGGGTCAGCTGGTGATGGCCGCCCTCGGCGCCGCCTTCATCGGCCTGCTGGCCTGGGTGCGGTCGATGAGCCAACCGCAACGGCCGGCCCGGTTCCTGCCGGCGCCCAACCCGAGCGAGGTGATCGCGTGATCATCAACTGGCAGTTCGCCCTCGCGGTCTGCGGTGGCGCCGGCATCGGTCTGGGTGTGTTCCTGGTGGTCCGGGAGCTGGTGCCGGCGACACCGGCGCTCGGGCCTGCGCTGCGCCGGCTGCATCAGCCGCCGGGCACCGGCCGGGTGTCCACGCCCGCGTCCCGGCGACTCGACTGGCTGAGCGGGATGTCCCGCTGGATGCGGCCGCCGCAGATGCAGCTCGCCCTGATCGGTCAGACGCCCGAGCAGTACGCGTTGTCGGTGCTGCTCTCCGCGCTGATCGGGTTGGCCACACCGACAGTGCTCGGGGTGGTGCTGTGGTCGCTCGGCATTCCGTTCCCGCTGGTGGTGCCGGTGTTGGGCAGCCTCGGCCTGGCGTTGCTGGCCGCCCTGCTGGCGCACCGCGCCGTACTGACCAAGGCCGCCGCCGCCCGCGACGAGTTCCGCCAAGCGGTCTGCACCTACCTCGACCTGGTGGCGTTGCAGCTCTCCGCGGCGCACGGGCCGGTGCAGTCGCTGGAGCGGGCGGCTGCGGTCTGCGACGGCTGGGTGTTCGACCGGCTCCAGGAATCGCTGCGGATCGCCCAGATGCAGATGCACGCGCCCTGGGACGAACTGCGCGACCTCGCCGACAAGATCGGCATTCCCGAGTTGGGCGACGTCGGCGCGATCATGCGTTCCTCCGGCAGCGAGGGCGCGCAGGTGCACGAGACGCTGCGCAGCCGGGCCGACTCGCTGCGCGACCAGATCCGCACCGACAACCTCGCCCGCGCCGAGGGGATCACCAGCAAGCTCGACATCCCGGGCGCGCTGCTCGTCTTCGTGCTGCTCGGGTTCGTCCTCTATCCGTTCATCGCCCGTGTCTGACCGCCCCCTGAAGGAGAACGCCATGTCCATCCTCAGCTACCTGCACGTCGTGGTGACGACGCGCCTGGCCGACCTGCGCCGCGACAGCGAGCGGGGCGACAGCCCGGTGCCCACCGCGGTGATCATCGCCGGTCTGGTCGTCGTCGCCATGGCCGTCACCACCCTGGCCCTGGCCAAGGCCAACAACTGGATGAACGGCATCCCGAACCACACGGACCCGAAGTAGCCGACGTGCGTCGAGCCGCGTACCCGAGGTGGAGCCGGGCGGTCACCGCCGCCCGGCGCCGCCTCGCGGCCGGCGACCGCGAGCGGGGCGCCAACCCGGTGGAACTCGCCGTGATGATGCCGCTGATCCTGGTGCTGCTCTTCGCCTCGATCCAGGTCGCGGCCGTCTTCCTCGCCCGCTCCACCGCGTTGAACGCCGCGCAGAGTGGCGTCAACGCGCAGCGGACGTACCAGGCGGGCAACGGTGCCGGGGTGGAGAGCGCCTCCCGCTTCCTGAAGGGCGCCGGCGGCTGGCTGGTGGGCTGGGAGAAGGCCGGGCCGACCTGCGAGACCACCACGACCGACGTGACCTGCACGGTCAGCGGCCGGTCCCTGTCCGTGGTGCCGGGCGTGGACTTCGCGATTCAGCAGACCGTCCATGGAACGGTGGAGAGGGTGACACCGCCATGACCCGTACCGCCGAGCGGGGCTCGGTCTCCATCGAGGTGGCGGTCCTCGCGCCCGCGTTCATCGCGCTGATGGTCCTGGCCGGTGTGGTCGGGCGCAGCGCCGTGGCAGCGGAGACGCTCCAGACCGCAGCGCACGACGCCGCCCGGGCCGCCTCGATCTCCCGGGACTCCGACACCGCCCGGAAGAATGCGCTGGAAGCCGCCCAGGACCAGCTGGACTGGCATGGCCTGGCCTGCGCCAACGACCTGGACCCGACGTTCACCGGCAAGTCGCCCGGCAATGCCTCCAGCTTTGACGATGCCTTCAGCAGCTCGGTCGGGTCGAACGCCACCGTGACGGTGAAGATCAGCTGCCTGGTGTCCTTCAAGGACATCACCCTCGGCATCCTGCCTGGGATGAAGAGTGATCGGCTGATCACCGCGGAGTTCACCTCCCCACTTGACCGTTACCGGAGTCGGCAATGACGGCGACCACGTCGACTGCCCGGCCCTCGCGAGCAGGTGAGCACGGCCGGGTGAGCATCTTCCTCGCTGTGACGATGATCGGCGTACTGGCCATCATCGGCCTCTCCTTCGACGCCGCCGGGCAGCTCCGCACCCTGCAACACGCCCAGAACCTGGCCGCCGAGGCGGCCCGGGCCGGCGGTCAGGCCATCGACCGGGCCACCGCCATCGAGGGCGGGCCGAAGCGGATCGACGAGCCGGAGGCGCGCAAGGCGGTGGACAACTACCTGAACGCCGTGAAGACCGCAGGCCACACCGTGAACTTCCCCGATGTCGACGGGGAGACCCTGATCCGGGTGACCGTCTCCATCACCTACCAGCGCGCCATGATCGGGCCGTTCACCCAGAAGAAGACGGTCACCGTCACCGGCGAGGCGACCGCGCGTGCCATCACCGCAACACCGTAGGAAGGAAGGCAGCCATGCCCGTATCGGGTGGG
>NZ_JBEYSL010000438.1:0-5737 GCF_040642735.1 Micromonospora sp. NPDC047753
AGCGCCCCGCCTCGGCCGCGTCACCGGCCCGGGTGCGACGGTGCGCCACCGGCGCACCGTCGGCGTTCAGGTGGTGCGGGGCGGCGTACGTGACAGTGGTGTGCACGATGTCGCCCGGCCGGATCTGACCGGCCAGGGACTCCCCGTCGGCGGTCTCGGTCGCGAAGTGCACAAGTCGACCGTCGCGGGCCCGACCGGACATCCGACCGGTCCGCTCGTCCTTACGGCCCTCGCCGACCGCGACCAGCACCTCGACGGTCTCACCGACGAGGCGCTTGTTCTCCGCCCAGGTGATCTCCTCGACGCAGGCGATCAACCGCTCGTAGCGCTCCTGCACCACCTGCTTGGGTAGCTGGTCGTCCATCGTCGCGGCGGGCGTGCCGGGCCGCTTCGAGTACTGGAAGGTGAAGGCCGAGGAGAACCGGGCCTCCCGGACCACGTCAAGGGTTCGCTGGAAGTCGGCCTCGGTCTCACCGGGGAAGCCGACGATGATGTCGGTGGTGATCGCCGCATCCGGCATCGCCGTGCGGACCTTCTCGATGATCCCCAGGTAGCGCTCGGAGCGGTAGGAGCGGCGCATCGCCCGAAGCACGTCGTCGGAGCCGGACTGCAACGGCATGTGCAGCGAGTGACAGACGTTCGGCGTCTCGGCCATCGCGGCGATCACGTCGTCGGTGAAGTCCTTCGGGTGCGGGCTGGTGAACCGCACCCGCTCCAACCCGTCGATGTCGCCGCAGGCCCGCAGCAGCTTGCCGAACGCGTACCGGTCGCCGAACTCCACGCCGTACGAGTTGACGTTCTGCCCGAGCAGGGTCACCTCCAGCACGCCCTCGTCGACAAGGGCGCGCACCTCGGAGAGGATGTCGCCGGGGCGCCGGTCCTTCTCCTTGCCGCGCAGCGCCGGAACGATGCAGAACGTGCAGGTGTTGTTGCAGCCCACCGAGATCGACACCCAGCCGGCGTACGTGGACTCGCGGCGGGTGGGCAGCGTGGACGGGAAGACGTCGAGGGACTCCAGGATCTCCACCTCGGCGGCGGCGTTGTGCCGGGCCCGCTCCAACAGCACCGGCAGCGCGCCGATGTTGTGGGTGCCGAAGACGACGTCAACCCAGGGGGCCTTGCGGACGATGTCGCCCCGATCCTTCTGGGCGAGGCAGCCGCCGACAGCGATCTGCATCCCGGGGTGCTTGTCCTTCACCGGGCGCAGGCGACCGAGGTTGCCGTAGAGCCGGTTGTCCGCGTTCTCCCGCACCGCGCAGGTATTGAAGACCACGATGTCCGGGGTGTCGTCGCCAGCGGGTGCACGCTCGTATCCCGCCTGCTCGAGCAGGCCGGAGATGCGTTCGGAGTCGTGCACGTTCATCTGGCAGCCGTACGTGACGACGTTGTAGGTCCTAGCCACCCTGTTGGTGCCCCTTCCCCTCGGGCTACCAGGGTAGCGGCCCGGGCCGGGGGGACCTCCGACCGGCTTTGTCCGGTCCTGCGGCGTTGACCCGGCGGCCCGTGGCGAGGGTTTACGGCGGACAGTACGCTGCGGCACAGAACGTGACCCCGAGCGATTCCGGGTCTTCGTACTCAGGGCCGCTGCGCGGCTCCGCTCAGCTGGGCAGCGCAGAACGACCCGCGGGAGGCCACACGTGACGCGACAAGATGCGGCACAACACACCGTCATAGCCCCGGACGGACGGCACCTCGCCGTGGAGACCTCCGGCGCAGCGGACGGCCTCCCGGTCTTCCTGCTGCACGGCACCCCCGGCAGCCGCAGCGGGCCCCGACCCCGCGGCATCGTCGTCAACCGGCTCGGCGTGCAACTCGTCTGCTACGACCGGCCCGGGTACGGCGACTCCGACCGGCACGAAGGTCGTTTGGTGGCCGACGCGGCGGCCGATGTGGCGGCGATCGCCGACGACCTCGGCATCGAGCGGTTCGCGGTGGTGGGCCGCTCCGGTGGTGGGCCGCACGCCCTGGCCTGTGCCGCGCTGCTGCCGGAGCGGGTCACCCGGGCCGCCGTACTGGTGGGGCTCGCCCCGGCGGGCGCGCCCGACCTGGACTGGTACGCCGGGATGGCGGAATCGAACGTGACGGACTACGGGCAGGCCGACGACGACCTGGCCGCGCTCACGCTCAACCTGAAGGTCCGCGCGGACGAGGGCCGGCGGGACCCGATGACGCTGCTGGACTTCCTCCGCCCCCATCTGCCCGACGAGGACATCCGGGTCGTCGACGACGTCGCGATCCGCCGATTGCTGACCGACATGTACTCCGAGGCGCTGCGCCACGGCCCCGAGGGTTGGATCGACGACGTGCTGGCGATCCGGCGTGGCTGGGGGTTCGACCTGGGCGCCATCCGCGCGGAGGTCCGGCTCTGGCACGGCGAGCAGGACCGCTTCTCCCCGGTGGAGCACTCGCACTGGCTCGCCTCGCGGATCGCACGCGCCGAGGTGCAGGTGCAGCCCGGCACCGCGCACTTCGGGGCGGTGGAGATCCTCCCGCAGACCCTGAACTGGCTGACCACATCGGACCTCGCGACCAGCCCAGGGCTCTGACCGTCCGGCCGCGACCGGTGGGCCGCCCCGGCCGGCCGCCCGCCGAACACCCCGCTCAGATGGTGTGTGGGTCGATCACCCGGACCACGAACCTCCGTTCGCGCAGGGTCTGCACCGTCGGGTGCTCCACGCCGATCACCTCGGCCAGCCGGTCCACCACGACGTCGACGTCCTCGGCGCCGTCGTCGCCGGCCCGCCTCGCCGCCAGGGCGAGATCGCCGAGGCAGCGCAGCGTGTCGGGGTGGTCCGCACCGATCACCGTGGCCAGCCGACCGGCGGTCTCCCGCAGGCGGTCCCGCGCCAGCTCCCAGTCACCCTCCTCGGCGAGGCACACCGCCTGGTTGACCTCCGCCGCGAGGGTGTGCGGGTGGTCCGGCCCGAGCACCTTGCGCAACTCGCCGACCGCCCAGGCCGCCGACGCGAGGGCGTCCGACCTGCGGCCGAGCGCGCGCTCCGCGGCCGAGATGTTGCTCAGCGTCGCCAGGACGTGCGGGTGCTCCGGGCCGAGCCGGAGCTGCTCCTCGAACGCCGCCCGCACGGCGTTCATCTCGGTGAGCGCACGGGCCGCATCGCCGACAGCCAACAGGTTTGCTGCGCGGCTCGATCGGCACGCCACCGTGTCCGGGTTGTCCGGACCAAACTGTTCGTCGAGCCCGCGGTACGCCGTTTCGAACATTGGCGCGGCCTCGCTGCCCCGGCCGCAACTGCGCAGGGACACCGCCAGGTTGACCTGGGCAGCGAGACTCCGGCCGTCATCCGGCCCGAGCACCTCGCAGTACGTCTCGTACACGGTGCGCAGCAGGGTCGCCGACCTGCCGTACTCGCCAGCTTCCCGCAGGTCGCTGCCCAGCCGCACGGCGGAGACGAGGGTGTGGGGATGGGTGGGGCCGAGCACCAGCCGCCGCCGCTGGTGCACCTCGTCGTCCCAGCGACGGGCCGACCGGTAGTCACCGACCAGTCGGTACGAGACAGCGAGGTTGTTGGCGGCGCTCAACGTGCGGGGATGGTCCTCGCCGAACACCTGGAGCCAGGAGGCGTAGGTGGACCGGTCCCGTTCCAGGGCCTCGGCGTAGCGGCCGAGCGCCCGCAGGTCACCGCCGAGGCTGCCGGCGGTCATCAGACTGTGCGGGTGCAGCGGGCCCAGCAGCCGACGTTGCTCGGCCAGCACCGCCTCGTCCAGGTCCCGGGCCTCGTCGAACCGGCCCAGGCAGCGCCAGATGTTCGCCCGGTTGAAGCGCAGATGCAGCAGTTGGCGGCTGAGCGCCGATGCCTCGACCTCGTCGTGCGTGTCCCCGAGCCGGGCGCTCCAGGTGTCGTCCACCTCCTGGCTGAACACGTCGGCCTGGTCCAGACCGCCGCGCTGCCACAGATAGCGGACCCGGTCGATCAGCAGCTGACACACCGACTCGTCCGGGCAGGTCAACGCCTCGGAGACCTCCAGGTGCGGCCAGAGCATGCGCAGCCGGGCCCAGGTGCTCGGGTCGTCCACGTCGCCTCGGGGCCGGGACGCGGCCAGCACCAGGTGCACCTGGTGTCGAGCGGCGTCGATCTCGTCTTCGGTCATCCGGTCGCGGACCACCGCCTGCAACAGCCGGTGCACCTGGACCCGACCGCCCTGAACGTCGAGTTTGAGCAGCGCCAGGCGGTTGATCTGCTGGACCAGGGCACCGCGCACCAGCCGCTCGGAAACGGACGGGTCGAACGGCACGAGGGCAGCCGCCATCTCGTCGCTGTAGATGAGTTCGAGGGCGATCTCCGGGGCCAGCACCGAGCAGAGCTGCAACAGCCGGTACGCCGCCGGAGCCTGCTCCAGCAGCCGGTTCAGCGACAGGTCCCAGGTCGCCTCCACGGAGAGCGCGCTGGGGCCGTGTCGCTCGATCTGCCGCAGGTAGTCGGCGACCGACGTGCCGGTGTCGGCGAGCCAGGCCCCCGCCGCGGCCACCGCGATCGGCAGGTCGCCGAGCGCCTCGGCCACCCGGTCGGCCTCCTCGACGCTGATGGTGGGCACCCGCTGGGCGAGGTGCGCCACGCTCTCGGTGCGGTCGAAGACGTCCACCTGGATCGGGTTCGCCCGGTCACCCCAGGCACGGTTGCGGGAGGTCAGCAGAACGTGCCCGGGGCCCTGCGGCAGGAACGGCTCGATCTGGTCGAGTTCTTCGGCGTTGTCCAGCACCACGAGCCACCGCTCGTACGGCTCGCCACGGCCGAGCACCTGCAGCACCGAGCGGACCGTGTCGGGCAGGGTGGGCCCGGCGAGGATGCCGAGACGGACGGCGAGGTCGGCGAGGGCGGTGTCGACGAACTGCGGCGGGTCCGCCACGATCCACCAGACCACGTCGTACGCGGCCTTGAACCGGTGGACGTATTCCAGAGCCACCTGCGTCTTGCCGACGCCGCCCATGCCCTGCAGAGCGACCGGCAGCACCACTGCGCTACCCCCGCTCTGCAACTGCGCGCGCAGCCGCGCCAGGTCGTCCTCCC
The DNA here is from genome assembly GCF_040642735.1 of Micromonospora sp. NPDC047753. NCBI lineage: Bacteria > Bacillati > Actinomycetota > Actinomycetes > Micromonosporales > Micromonosporaceae > Micromonospora > Micromonospora sp. NPDC047753. The sequence continues at coordinate 5,028 of NZ_JBEYSL010000438.1, forward strand.
GGCCGGTGAACCAGGCGTTCCGGTTGGGGGCGTTGAAGACCAGCGGCTCGGTGCCGGGGAAGCGGGCACTCCCGCCCGCCGGGCCGTCCTGCGACGACGGCACCGGCCGTCCGACCAGCCGCAACACTCGTTCCACGGCGGTCGCGGCGCTCACGTTGACGAGGTTGGTCGAACTCTTCGACGGGAACTCCGCAAGCGGGCGCAGGTCGGCGACGTACACGGCGAGGGCAGTGGAGCCGGTGCTCAGGTCCCGGTAGGGCAGACCGCCGGACGGCGTCGCCACGTACGCCGGCGAGACCACTGTCAGCGTGCGCGGGGCCGGCGTGCCGGCGGACCCGACGGCGGCCGTAGGCTCCACCACCCGCAGCCCGGCCGAGCTGAGCACCCGCTCCAGCCACTCGGCCCAGATGGCGTCCTCCGGTGCGCACCGGAGCATGATCTGGTCGTCGACCGCCTCGGTGCGGCGGCGGAAACGGGCTATGCCCCGCTTCCGCACCGACTCGTCCATCACCGGCAGCGCGGTCACCGCGCCGTCGGTGAGGATCCCGGTCAACGTCTCGTACGCGGCCAGCAGTGACGTCGGAGAGCCCGGCGGGTCACCGAATGTCGCAAGTGTCTCCTCGTACGCGTAGAACGGTCGGTACGGCACCTCCACCGCGGCCCAGTAACGCCGCCGTTCCGCTTCGGTCATGCCGGCCGGCAACCCGGCG
>NZ_JBEYSL010000439.1:0-5714 GCF_040642735.1 Micromonospora sp. NPDC047753
GAAGGATCTGGCCCAGCGGTGCGGGCTCAACGCGCTGGCCGCTGTCGACTCGCTGGTCGGCCTGGAGAACGTGGTCAAGGTGGTCAAGGTGACCGCACAGCGAGGGGGATCAGCGCCCACCACCAGGTGCGCCCCCGCTGCACCAGCACCGCGAAGAGCGCGATCGGCGCGAACGCGGCGAGCAGCGGTACGGGCTGAAAATCGGCGGTGTAGAAGATCGCGATGATGGTGATCGCGAACAGGTCGTCGACCACCGCCAGGGTGAGCAGGAATGCGCGTAGCCCCTGGGGCAGATGTGAGCTGACCACCGCGAGGACGGCGAGCGCGAAAGCGATGTCGGTGGCGGTCGGAATGGCCCACCCGCGCAGGCCCTCCCCGCCACCGCTCAGCACCACCGCCACGTAGATCAGCGCCGGCAGCAGCATCCCGCCGAGCGCGGCCGCCACCGGCAGCGCGGCTCGGCGCGGGTCGCGGAGGTCACCGGCGACGAACTCCCGTTTGAGCTCCAGGCCCACGACGAAGAAGAAGATGGCCAGCAGGCCGTCGGCCGCCCAGGTGGCCAGATTCAGGTCGAGGTGCCAGGGCGCGCCGGGCCAGGGCACGACCTCGCCGAGCCGGGTGTACGAGTCGGACCACGGGGAGTTGGCCCAGATCAGCGCGATCAGAGCGCCTGACAGCAGCAGCGCGCCACCGACGGTCTCGGTGCGCAGCACGTCGGCCAGGTGCCGGGCCTGCGGCCAGGACGATCGGGAGAACAGCCGGATCTTTGGCGGACGCGGGCCTGACGGCGGGGTGGGGAGGGTCAACTTCGGCTCACCTACAGGAGTCGGGACAGCAGGTTTCCACTCGCCGACCAGACTTCCCGGCACACCGCTGTCGACCCTATCCGGCGGCGCGGTCGGCGGCGAACGCTGGGCCGATCGGACGCCGTCGGATCGGCCTTCGACTTTTTCCCCGTTGTCGCCGCTGCCGAATGGGCGTTTGTCGGGTTGGTCATGCGGGCGCACATCTCGCCGCCGGAATATAGGTAACTCCGGACATAAGCCGTATGAGCCGCTTTAATGGTTTCACGAGTTTAGAGACGACCTTGGGGGTTTTTGTGAAGTTCTTTGCCGCAACCGGACCGGCACGGGGGCGCTCCTGATGGACCTGCTCCGCCAATTGCGCCACGTGCGTCGGCACTGGTGGGTCGCGCTGGTCACGGTCATGGTGGCTCTCGGCGTCTCGGCGTTCCTGACCGTACGTGCCCAACCCCGGTACGTCGCCTCGGTGACCTTCTTCGTCACGACCCCCAACACCGGCGTCACCGACGCCTACCAGGGCGGGCTCTTCCTCCAGCAGCGTGTCAAGTCGTACGCCGACCTGCTCAGCAGCGACCGGCTGGCGCAGAGCGTGGTGGCCGAGACTCCGGTCGGCCTCACCGCGGACGAGGTGCAGCGCCGGGTGAGCACCTCCACCGAGACCGGCACCGTTCTGCTGCGGGCATCGGTCACCGACACCGACCAGACCCGCGCGTTGCGCGTGACGGAGAGCCTCGCCAACAAGTTCGTCGAACTCGTACAGAAGGTGGAGACGACACCGGAGGGCAAGGCGCCCATCAAGATCGAGGTCGTCAGTGGCCCGCGGGTCAGCGCCGACCCCGTCTCGCCGCAGCCGGTCCGCAACCTCACCCTCGGTGGCCTGGTCGGCCTCCTCCTCGGCATCGGTCTGGCGATCCTGCGCGGCGTCGCCGACGTCCGACTGCGCGACGCCGCCGGCCTGCAACGCGCCACGGGTAGCCCGCTGCTCGGTGAGATCCCGTTCGAGTCCAACGCCCGCAGCGCGCCGCTCATCGTGGGCGACGCCGCGACCTCGGCGCGCGCCGAGGCGGTCCGCAAGCTGCGGACCAACCTGCGCTTCGTGGACGTCCACGAGCCGGCCCGGGTCATCGCGGTGACCAGCGCCCTGCAGGGCGAGGGCAAGACCACCCTCTCCTGCAACCTGGCCATCGCCCTGGCCGAGGCGGGCTGGCGGGTGCTGCTGGTGGACGCCGATCTGCGCCGCCCGAAGGTCGACGACTATCTGGGCCTGGACGCCGGCGTCGGCCTCACCGACGTGCTGGTCGGCGACGTGAAGGTGGGCGACGTCGTGCAGCGCTGGGGCGACAAGTCGCTGCTGGTGCTGCCCAGCGGGTCGGCCCCGCCGAACCCGAGCGAGCTGCTCGGCTCCAAGGCCATGTCGGACCTGCTGCTGGCGCTGCGCGAGTCGGCGGACATCGTGATCATCGACACCGCCCCGCTGCTCGCGGTGACCGACGGCGTGGTGGTGGCCGTGCAGGCCGACGGCGCGCTGCTGGTGACTCAGCAGGGCCGCACCTCGCGGACCCAGGTCGCCGCCGCGGCCCGGTCACTGCACTCGGTCTCGGTTCGGCTGCTCGGCTGCGTGCTGAACATGGCCAAGGTGGCCAAGGCGGAGGCGTACCAGTACGAGGCCTACCGGGTGGTGGCCTCGACGGCCGAGGCGTCGGTGCCGGCCGAACGGGCCGCGTCCGGCCGGCACAGCGCAACCGCCGACGGGGTCAACGGAGTCCCCGACCACACCCAGGAACTCACCCGGCTGCCCCGATGAGCACGGCGAGGGGTCGCAGAGACCGTTCGATCTCCTCGGCGCAGCGTCGGAAGTCGGCCAAGGTGCCGCCGATCGGGTCCCGAAGGTCGTCCTCGTCCGGGGCGGCGGGTTGCAGTCTTCCCCGGGCCTGCGCGGCGGCGACGATCGCCGCCCGCAGCGGATCGTCGGCCAGGTCGGTGGGCGGTTCGGCCGCCGCGGCCAGCCGGCCGAACTGGCGCAACGTGAACGTCCGGTGCAGCGCTCCCGGCGCCAATGAGGTGCAGACCGAGCGTTGGCGTCGGGTCGCGGTCAGCACGAGCGTCGCGTCGACCAGGTACTCGGGGCGCAGACCGCGGGTCCGGAACGCCGCCGGGTCCCGGCCGTTCTCCGTCGCGACCTCCAGGGCGTACGGGTGCATGGCCAGCCCGTCGATCGCGTCGGTGCCGGCGCTGGCCACCTCGACGGGTCGGTCGGCCAGCAGCCGGCGGGCCAGGTACTCGGCCATCGGTGACCGGCACAGGTTGGCGTGGCAGACGAACAACACGCGATCAGCCATCGGTGCCCCTCTCATCGGTACGGACACCGAAGCGCGCACCGCGGGGGCGGTGCGTCGACGCCGGTGGCCGCGCGGGGAGGGGTTGTCGGCATCGTACGCGCGCCGCACGCCGGCCGGTCGTGGTGCCGCGCCGGTCGCTGGCGATCCCGGTGGGACGGGGGCGTACCGGTGAAGATCGGCATCCTGTCGTACCACTTTCCGCCCGAGCCGGCGTTCATCCCGGGGAGCCTCGCCGAGGAGCTGGCCGCGCGTGGGCACGAGGTACGGGTCCTCACCGGCTTCCCGGACTACCCGGGTGGCCACGTCTATCCCGGCTGGCGGCAGCGGTGGCACCACGAGACGCACAGCGAACGGCTGAGCGTCCGACGGGTGCCCCGGTACCCCGCGGGTGCCGCGTCCGCCGGCGGTCGAATGGCCAGTTACCTCTCCTTCGCCGGCAGCGCGGGGCTGGTCGCACGCCGTTTCCTGGGTGACGTGGACGCGCTCTACGTGTTTCAACTGCCGGCGACGACGTTCGCCGCCGCCGCGGTGCTCCGGTTGCTCGGGCGGGTGCCCGCGGTGCTGCACGTGCAGGACGTCTGGACCCGCGACGGCGCGGATGAGGGGGGCGAGGGGCGCTGGGCGGCGCGGATGGGCAGCACGATGACCCGGATCTACCGGACCGCCGCGAGAATCGCGGTCGCGGCGCCGTCGATGCGGGACCTGGTGGTCGCCGCGGGCGCCGACCCGGCCCGGGTCCGGCTGGTGCTGAACTGGACCGACGAGCGGATCTTCTATCCGGCGACACCCGGCGCGGCGGCACGCCAGCTGGTCCGTCGCGACGGTCGGTGCGTGGTGATGCACGCCGGGACCATCGGGGCGCGGCAGGGGCTCGAGACCGCGGTCCGTGCGGCCGCGGCACTGGACCGGACGATGGATCTGGTCCTTGTCGGCTCCGGCGCGGCGGAGCGGCGGGTGCGGGGGCTCGCCGCCGAGCTGGGCGCGGAGAACATCCGTTTCCTGGAGCGGCGGTCACCGGTCGACATGCCCGAGCTGTACGCCGCCGCCGACTACCAACTCGTCATGTCGCGCGACCTTCCGGAGCTGCGCAGCACGGTGCCCGGCAAACTCCAGGCCGCGCTGTCCTGCGCCGCGCCGGTGATCGCCTCCGCCGGTGGGGACACGGCCGAGCTGGTCGAACGGGTTCGGGCCGGGCTGTCCTGCCCACCCGAGGACTGGGCGGCACTGGCCGACAGGTTCTGGCTGGCAGCCACCATTCCGCCGCCGGCCCGCACCGAGATGGGTCGCCGGGGGAGGGCCGCGTACCTGCGCGAGATGTCGCTGCCCGGCGGCGTGGACCAGATCGAGCGGCTGTTGCACGAGGCGGCCGGACGGTTCGCCGAGCCCGCCACGGAACCAAGAGGAAAGCTCGCTTAAAGGACGACAATTGCGATAACGGTATGAACTTCCCTTGGACGTGCTAAGAACGTCAGGGAATCGACCTTCTGTCCGGTTCCACGAATGGGAGTTTGGTGTGACGGTGAGCGAACGGCCGATCCGGCGGCGGAGCCGGTCCCGGCGTCGTCGGCGGGCCCGACTGCGACGGGCGCTGCTCGGCGCCCTGGTGGTCGGCTCGCTGCTACTGGCGACCGCCGGGTGGGTCGGCTTCCGGGGCTGGCAGGCGCGCACCCACCTGCTCAACGCCGCCGGCCTGGCCCGGGAGTTGAGCGCCCAGATCGTCGGTGGGGACACCGACCGTGCTTTGCGGACGCTCGCCGCCCTCCAGGAGCAGGCCAAAGCGGCCCGTTCGGCAACTGCCGACCCCAGTTGGCGGCTCGGACGGCACACGCCGGTCGCCGGCGACGACCTCGACGCTGTCGCGCAGATCGCCGTCGCCATCGACGAACTGGCCCGGCACGCGTTCCCGACCCTGCTCCGCATGGACCTGACCAGCCTGGTGCCAACCGGCGGCCGGTTGGACCTCGCGCGGCTCGCCGCCGTCTCCACGGAGCTGACCGGGGTGCACGAGTCGGTGCAACGTACCCGCCAGAACCTGGCGGCGGTGCCAGCCGACAGTCTGGTCAGCCAGATCCGGCAGGCGCTGGGCGACCTGCGCGACGAGATCGACCGGCTGGCCAGCCTCACCACGGCAGCCGACCAGGGCGCCCGTCTCCTCCCGCCGCTGCTCGGTGCCAACGGCCCACGCCGCTACCTGCTCGTCTCGCAGAACCTCGCCGAGTTGCGCGCCACCGGCGGCATGTTCGGCGCCTACGCGATGATCGAGGCGGAGAACGGCAAGGTGCAGATGGGCAAGCAGGGCAGCACCTCCTCGCTCGGTCAGTTCACCCCGGCGCTGAAGGTGCCCGCCGAAACCCGGGCCCTCTGGACGGACCTGCCCGGCATCTACCCCGCCGACGTCAACCTGTCCCCGCACTTCCCGACCGCAGCCGCGCTGTACCGCGAGATGTTCCGGCGCAAGACCGGCACCACTGTCGACGGGACACCACCTCCTGGGCACCCAGGTCGCCGCCGTTGCAGGTTTGCAGGTACCACTGCTCACCCTCGGGGGGTTCGACCGGCCCCTCGGTCAGCT
>NZ_JBEYSL010000440.1:0-5706 GCF_040642735.1 Micromonospora sp. NPDC047753
GTCCGGCGGCCCGCCCGGGAAGAACTCCAGCTGGTAGCCCGCCCCGATGCCGGTGGCCATCTCGGCCAGCTCGGCCCAGTCCACCGCCGTCAGGTCGAGCACGCTGCGCGTCTCCACGTACTCCCGGGTGAAGCCGAGCGCCTCGTAGAACCCGACCGCCGGCGTGTCGCCGACAACCTCGACCCCGATCGACTGGAAGCCTTCCTGGTAGACCCGGCGCGCGGCACGCAGCACCAGGTCACGGCCGAGGCCGGTGCGTCGGGCGGACGGGTGCACCAGCACCTCGAGCACGCCGATGTCACCCAGAAGGAGTACGTGCACCTGGCCGATCACAGCGCCCGTGTCGCCCGGATCCGTCGGCTCGGCCTGGGCGATCCAGGAGATCCGCCGCTCGCCGGGCATCACCTCGGCGAGGTACTCCCGCAGCGAAGCCTCCCGCCAGGGCGGATCCTGCGGCAGATCGGCCGCCAGGACCGCGTTCAGCGTGGCCAACAGCGACGCGATCTCGGCGGACGACGCGGTCCTGGGGTCCCACTCGCGCACCATCACCCGTCTAGCTTGCCGCTAACAGAGGCCCGGGGGAAGTGTCCAGTTCTCCAACGTATCGAGACGATCACTTCACGAGCGACTGGCCCGTCCGTACCGGTTCGCGGTGTCGTAGACGTCCTGGGCGTACCGCCGTACATCGTTGTAGGAGAGGATCGCGTTCCACCAGTCGCCCGCGATGCTCAGGTTCCGACCGCCCTTGCAGAGGTAGTTCCCCGCTGCCAGGGCCGCGTCGTCCAGGTCGTGCGGGTCCTTGCGGCCGTCGTTGTCCGCGTCCGCGCCGATCTCCTGCCAGGTGGTCGGGATGAACTGCATCGGCCCGATGGCGCGGTCGAGGGTCGAGTTCCCGTCGAGCGCCCCACGGTCGGTGTCGATGATCCGCATCCGGCCGTCCTTGCCGTCCAGCGGCAGCCCGAAGATGTTGGGCACCGCCTTGCCGTCCTGCCCCAACTGCGCCCCGTTGGTCGACCCGTGATCCGATTCGACCTTTCCGATCGCGGCCAGCGTGGTCCAGCTCAGCGCACAGCTGCGGTTGGTCTGGGCGAGCACCAGCTCGGCGTAGCCGTACGCCTGCATGGCTACCGCCGGGACATCGACCTTGGCACCGACCTGCTGCGCCCAGCCGGCCAGGGCATCCGACGGTCGGCCACCGATCACCGACCCGGTCGGAAGCCCGTTGCCGGGCAACCCGCCGGAGGGCAGCGGAAGGGTCGGTAGCGGTCCGGTGGGCAGCGGGCTGGTCGGCAGGCCGGAGGGCATCCCCGGCGCTGCCACCCCGCTCGGCGCGGCCGAGGCGTCGACGGCGACCGGGCGCGGCGCACGGATCGTGGCCGGTACGAGCAGCGCTCCCACCGCGCCGGTCGCCGCCACCAGTGCCAGCAGGAAGACACCGGGCAGGGTCAGCCGACCACTCGGCCGGCGCGCCCACGCACGGGTCGCCTGGGTCGCTGCGGCTGCTGCCCGACGGGGCGGCAGCCGTACCGCGTGCGCGAACTGCACCCGCCGTCGGCGGGCCGGGCCGGACGCCGATACGGCCGGGATCTCATCCACAGTGGTCTTGGCCGGACCTGCGGCGTCGGTCTTCGCGTCGTCGGCGGGCGCGTCGGCGCTCGACGCGCCGGCCGCCTTCGACGCGGCCGGACCACTGGCGCCGCCGTCCGCCTCCGCGGTGTCGGCCTTGGCGGCGTCGGCCTTCGCGTCCTTGGCCTCGGGGGTGTCGGCCTTACCGGCGTCGGCTTTCGCGTCCTTGGCCACACCGGTCTCGGCCTTCGCGGCGTCGGCCTTCGCGGTCTCGGCCTGACCCGCCTCGGCGTTGGTTGCCGCGGCCAGGGGGTCGGCTGCGGGGCTTGCGGTCGGGACAGATTCGGGCGGGACCTCCGGGCCGGCGGCGCGGGAGTCCGGTTCGGACCCGGCGGAGTCGGCTGCCGAGGACTTCGCCGCTGGCGGAACCGCCGTGGTGGCTGGTGGCGTGCCCGGCGCGCCGGCGGAACGCCCGCTCAGCCAGGGGCGGCGGGGGCGGGGCACCTTGCGCACCTGGTCGGGCGCTGCCCCGGAGCCTTCGAGCGGCCCGTCCAGCGGCGCGGCCGGTCGTAACGGTTGCACACGCGTGTCGTCCTCGCCGTCCACCACCTGTCGAGTATCACCCATGCTCCGCGAACCGTCAGATCCACGTACCCTGGGTGGCATGCCCCGGTACGAGTTCCGCTGCCGCGCCTGCGGCGACACCTTCGAGGTCAACCGTTCGATGGCGGCGGCCGGTGAGCCGGCCAGCTGCCCTCAGGGACACGCCGACACGGTCAAGCTTCTTTCCGCGGTCGCGGTCACCGGTCGCAGTGGTGGTGCCCCGGCACCCGCCGCTGGTGGTGGCTGCTGCGGCGGCGCCTGCGGCTGCTGATCGGGTCAATTCGCCGCCGCCTGGTGGGCCAGCCTTGCCGGGAGCGGGTCCGAGTGGCACGTTGAGGCGGCACTTGCCCGGCCGTTCTCACGATGTGTGATCGTTCGGACTCAGGCAGCATGAACCCGACGTCACGGGCGGAGGTTCCTCGCATGTCGCCACGGATCCAGCTCCCGAGCGGTTGGGTGACCTTCGTATTCACTGATATCGAGGGCTCCACACGGCTGGCTCAGCTGCTCGGCCCGGACTACCGCCCGGTGCTCGCCGAGCATCGACGGCTGCTGCGCCGCACGCTGGCCAGCACCGGTGGCGCGGAACTGCTGACCGAGGGCGACTCGTTCTTCCTGGCCTTCGAGGAAGCTTCCGCGGCGATGACCGCGTGCCTGACCGCTCAGCGGGCACTGTCCAGCCACGACTGGCCCACCCCCGAAGCCGCGCCCCGGGTGCGGATGGGCCTGCACACCGGCTATGCCGAGCCACGCGACGGCGAGTACGCCAGCGCCGAGGTGCACCGGGCCGCCCGGGTGGCGGCCGCCGCGCACGGCGGGCAGGTGCTCTGCACGGCGTCCACCGCCCGTCGGGCCGATCCGATGCCGCCGGGTGCGACCCTGCTCGACCTGGGGCTGCACCGGCTACGCGGCTTTGACGACCGTGAACGGCTGTTCCAACTCGTCGCACCGGGTCTGGAGCGACAGTTCCCCCGGCCCCGCACCGCCGACGCGGTGGCGCACAACCTGCCCACCCAGGTCACCTCGTTCGTCGGCCGGCAGGCCGAGCGCATCGAGCTGAGCCTGCTGGTGCGTCAGAACCGCCTGGTCACCGTGCTCGGCGCCGGCGGCGCGGGCAAGACCCGGCTCGCGGTGGAGTTGGCCAGCGGAGTTGTCGAGGCGTACCCGGACGGGGTCTGGTTCGTCGACATTGCCTCGGTGACCGACCCGGGGTTGGTGGCGTTCGCCATCGCCGCCGTGCTCGGCCTGCGTCCCGAGCCCGGTCGGCCGATGCTGGACACCCTCGTCGAGTACGCGGCCGGCCGTCGGATGCTGGTAGTACTGGACACCTGTGACACCCAACCGGCCGCCTGCGCCGAGGTGATCGCGCGGCTGCTGTCCGGTGGAAGCGGCGTACGGGTGCTGGCCACCAGTCGCGAGTCGTTCAGCCTGCCCGGCGAGGTGGTGTGGCGGATTCCGCCGCTCTCGGTCGACCCGCGCGCGGACGGCGCGGAGAGCGACGCGGTGGCGCTGCTGCTGGACCGCACGGCGGCGGCCCGTGGTGGTCGGCAGCCGGACCCGGCCGAGTCCGCCGACCTGCGGCGGGTCGTGCAGCGGTTGGACGGCCTGCCGCTCGCCATCGAGCTGGCCGCCGCCCGGCTACGGGTGCTCTCGGTCGGTCAGCTCGCCGAGCGCCTGGACGACGTCCTCGGCACCCTGGACGCCGGCCGGGAGGACCCGGATCCGCCGCCGGTGGAGCGGGGCTGGTCCGGCAACCAGCAGGACACCGTGGACCTGGTCGCCGCGGCCGCCGGGGCGTCGCCACCCTCACCGGCGAGCCGAGCGGTGCAGCGCTCGGCCACCGAACGGCATCTGACCATGCAGGCCACTGTCACCTGGTCCTATCGGACGTTGGGGCCCCGGGCCGCCCGCCTGCTGCGGTGGCTGGCGGTCTTCGCCGGCCCGGTGGATCTGGCGACGGTGGAGTGGCTGCTGGGTGACGATCCGCTGGACCCGCTGTCGGTCCTGGTGGACAAGTCGATGGTGTTGGCCGAGCCGCGTGCCTCCGGCAGCACCTACCGGATGCTCGACCCCATCCGTGCGTACGCGGCGCGACGGCTGGCCGAGGCGGGCGAGGAGCAGGCCGCCCGGGACCGGCACGTGGCCTGGTCGGCGCACGCGTTGGACCGGGCCCACCTGGGCCAGGACGGCCGGCCGGTGACGCTGTCGCTGTATGCCCTCGATCCACTGGCCGGGGAGCTGCGCGCCGCGCTGCGGTGGTGCGCCACCGGCGGCAGCGCCCGTGCGGGTCTCGGCTTGGCGGGTGGGCTTGACCAGTGGTGGCTGGAGCGGGGCCTGGCCCGCGAGGGGCGGCTGTGGCTGTTCCGGCTGTACGGACGGATCGCTGAGACGGGGGAGCGGATCCCGGAGGCGGAGCTGGCTGCGGCGTACCACATGCATTCGCTGCATGCCAGCGCCGACGGTGAGTTCGCCGAGGAACTGCGCTACTCCCAGCGGGCGGAGGCAGCGGCCCGGCAGGCCGGCGACGCGGGTTTGCTGGCTCGGGTGCTCGCCGGCAGGGCGGCGCCGCTCGTCGACATGGGGCAGTTCGCCGAGGCCGAACGGGTGTGCCGGGAGGTCATCGACTGGGCGCACGGGCAGGACGTGGTCGGCGAGGCTCTGTTCGCGGTCTTCAGCCTGGCCGAGCTGCTCTGGCGGCGGGGTGCCCTGGAGGAGGCCGCAGAGCTGCTGGGCGCGGTGCGTCCGGTGGAGGCGGCCCGGCCCGTGGAGCGGGGACGGCGTTCGGTGGACATGCTGCTCGGCGTGGTCGCGCTGGCCCGCGGCGACGTGATCGCCGCACACGAGCATCTGCTGGTGGCGCTGCGCTCCCGGATGGGTCACGGCTACCACGGGCGGGCGTGCGACACCTTGAACGCGGTAGCGGTGCGCTGCGCGATCGGCGGGGAGCGGTTGACCGCCGCCCGCCTGTTCGGAGCGGCGCAGGCCACCCGGGCGAGCATGCGGGCCACCCCCGGCATCTTCGGCGGTTACTGGGCCGAGCAGCAGGGGGAGTTGCGCGCGGTGCTGGGCGACGCGGCCTTCGACGACGCGTACGGCGAGGGTGCGGAGCTGGGGCTGGACGAGGCCGCAGCGCTGGCACTCGACGTGGAACATCCGGACCTGGCGGCGGACTCGACCCGCTTCAGCACCGGCCTGTCCCAACCAACCCCCCGCCGTCCCGCCGACCCCGACCGCCACCCAGCCACCCGAACCGAACGCGCCTAACCCCACCCAGCCCCACCCCGCCCCCGGCCCTGCCCGGCCCTGCCCCGACCTGCCCTGCCCCGCCGATCTTGCTCTTTCTGTTGTGGGATACCGGTGCCAAAGCGGCATATCGACAACCGAAAGTGCAAGATCGGCGGGCGCGGGCGCGGGCGCGGGCGCGGGCGCGAGCGCGGGCGCGAGCGCGAGCGCGAGGTGCGAGGTGCGAGGGTGCTCTTCGTGCTCGCCTGGACGATGGCGATGCGTCCGCCCGCGCTGTTGGTGGTCGCCGGGATC
>NZ_JBEYSL010000441.1:0-5679 GCF_040642735.1 Micromonospora sp. NPDC047753
TGAACGGGCCGAGGTTCATCGTCGTTGTCCTTTGTGGAGGCTTACCGTGCCTGACACCACCCAAGACGAGCGCCTGGCCGTGGCTAGTTGCCGTCTCGGCATGGCGCTGGAACGCGCGGTGATCCACCGCCTCACCAAACTGGACCCGCTCTACAACTTCCTGCTCACCTTCGGTCTGACGCTGATCCTTCAGGACCTGGTGAAACTGCGCTACGGCGTGCAGTCCAGCCCGTACGAGACGCCGTCGCTGTTGAGCGGGTCGGTCGACTTCGGGCTGTTCGACTTCCCGACGTACCGGGTGTTCATCCTCGGCTTCGCGGTGCTGCTCTGCGTCGCGGTGTGGTGGGTGCTGACCCGGACCCGGATCGGCATGGTGGTCCGTGCGGCCACCGAGCGGCCGGACCTGACCCGTGCGTTCGGCATCGACGTCGGACGGTGGGTGACTCCGGTCTTCGGCTTCGGCATCGGGCTGGCCGGCCTCGCCGGTGTGCTGGCCGCGCCGATGCGCGCGGTCAACCCGCTGATGGGCGCAGACCTGATCATCGTGGTGTTCGCGGTGGTGGTGATCGGCGGGCTGGGGTCGATCTTCGGGTCGGTCGCCGCAGGCTTCGGCATCGGACTCGTGCAGGCGTGGGGTGAGGCGTACCTCTCCAATTTCCCGCTCGTCTCGCAGACGATCGTCTTCGTCGTGATGGCCGGCGTGCTGCTCTGGCGCCCGGCCGGCCTGTTCGGTCGGGAGGAGGCCCCCGCATGACCAACACCGTGGACACTCCTACCGACGCGTCCCGTTCGACGCCACCGTCCGGGCTGATCGCCGTGGCCCGGGCCCCCGGCTGGGTCCGGTACGCGCTGCTCGCCGTCGGCCTGGCCGTCGCGGCGTGGCTGCCCAACGGCCTCTACCCGGCGGTCGCTGTGGACATCCTCTGCTGGGCGCTCTTCGCCGTGGCGGTGGACCTGCTGCTCGGCTTCACCGGGCTGATGTCCTTCGGCCACGCCGCGTTCTGGGGCACCTCCGCGTACGTCACCGGGCTGGTGGCCATCCACGCCGGCCTGCCGTTTCCCCTCGCGGTGCTGGCCGGGGCCCTCGCCGCGGCCGTGCTGGCGGTGCCGATCGGGTACCTGGCGGTCAAGCGGACCGGCATCTACTTCGCCATGGTGACCCTGGCCTTCGCGCAGATGGTCTACTACGTCGCCAACGAGTGGCGCTCGGTGACGCAGGGCGAGAACGGCCTCCAGGGGGTGCCCCGCGAGCTGTTCGGCGTCGACCTCACCGACGACTACTTCTTCTACTACGCGATCCTGCCGATCGTGCTGCTCGGGCTCGCCGCCGCCTGGCGGATCGTGCACTCACCGTTCGGTCGGGTGCTGGTCGGCATCCGGGACAACCCGGCGCGGGCGCGGGCGCTGGGCTACCCGGTGCACCGGTACAAGCTCACCGCGTTCGTGCTCTCCGGGTTCATCGCCGGCCTCGGCGGCGGGTTGTTCGCGGTCGGCCACCGGTTCGTCTCGCTGGACGTGCTGCACTGGACCACCTCCGGCAAGGCGGTCATCGTGGTGGTGCTCGGCGGGATCGGCACCCTCTGGGGTGGGGTGCTCGGCGCCGCCCTCGTGGTCCGGCTGGAGGACTGGTTGTCGTTCTCCGGGTTCGAGGCGATCGGCCTGGTCACCGGCGGCATCTTCGTCCTGGTCGTGGTGCTGTTCCGGCGCGGCATCTGGGGCAGCGTCGCCGCGCTGGCCCACCGGCTGGCGGCCCGCCGCCGCTGAAATTCCGCGACGGCGCATCCACCAGGTGCCCGCCGAGCGAACCCCCGGGTAGAGAACGTCTACCCGGGGGTACGTCTGGTGCTGACCGATCCGATGCCGGCGGAGGCCGTGGAGATCGCGCACAAGCAGGTGTCGCTGGCGGCCGAGGACCTGGACGCCAACGCCGTCGCGACGCTGGTGCTGGAGTTGGCCGAGGCCTGGGGCGTGCCGGCGCTCTGGGAGCAGGTCTGTCGTCCGTTGCTGGCCCGGCTGTCGGGGCGTACCGCCGTCGAGGTCGTCGTCGAGCACGCCCTCTGCGAGGGTGTCCGGGTTGGGTTGGACGCGTACCGCCGGGAGCCGGGCCGGTCACTGCGCACCGGCGGGGTGCTGCTGGCCGGTGCCGAGAAGGAGGCGCACAGCCTGGGTCTGCTGGCGCTCGCCGCCGCGTTGCGCGAGCAGGGTCGCGGCTGTCTGAACCTTGGCCCCGCGCTGCCCTGGTCCGCGCTCACCAGTGCGGTGTACCGGGCCCGTCCGCGCACCGTCGTGCTCTGGTCGCAGACGCCGCTGACCGGCCGCGCGTACCGCCTGGTGCGCTTCGCCCGGGACTTTCCGCGCCTTCGGGTGTACGGCGCGGGGCCGGGTTGGATCGAGCCGCTCAGCGGTCCGGCCGTGCGTCTCGGCACGTTGACGGAGGCCGTCGACGCCTGCCTGTCGGTCGCGGCCGGGCGTGATGCCCACCACATACGATACGGATCGGTGCCGTATCGTTAATGCGCGTCGTAGGCTGATCCGCGTTACGAGTCTGACCCGTATCGTATTGCGTCTCGGGTGACAAGCGTGGGGGGAAAGCCAGGCATGGAGCTGCACAACAACACCGGACACCCGAGGCGGTGGGCGATCCTGGGGGTGCTGGTGATCAGCCTCCTCGTGGTCGTCCTCGACAACACGATCCTCAACGTCGCTCTGCGCACCCTGGCCGACCCGGTGCACGGTCTCGGCGCCAGCCAGGGCGAGCTGGAGTGGTCCATCAACTCCTACACGCTCGTCTTCGCCGGGCTGCTGTTCACCTTCGGGGTGCTCGGCGACCGCGCCGGCCGCAAGCGCTTCCTGATGATCGGTCTGGTGCTGTTCGGCCTGGCGTCGCTGCTCTCCGCGTACGCCCAGAGCCCCGGACAGCTCATCGCGGCCCGCGCCCTGATGGGGGTCGGCGGCGCGGCCATCATGCCGGTGACACTGTCGATCATCTCCAACGTCTTCGACCCGCGCGAGCGTGGTCGGGCCATCGGTGTCTGGGCCGGCGCGGTCGGTCTCGCCGTGGCGATCGGCCCGATCCTCGGCGGCGCGCTGCTGGAGCACTTCTGGTGGGGCTCGGTCTTCCTGATCAACGTGCCGGTGGTCGCCGCCGGCGTGGTCCTGGTGGCGCTGCTGGTCCCCGAGTCGCGTGACCCGCGGCCCGGCCGGATCGACGTACTCGGCGTGCTGCTCTCCGTGGTCGGCCTGGTCGCCCTCTCCTACGGCATCATCGACGGCGGCGAGCACGGCTTCGACCGCCCGGTGGCCTGGGGCTCGATCCTGGTGGGCATCGCGGTGCTGGCCTGGTTCGTGCAGCACGAGCGGCGCAGCGACCACCCGTCGCTGGACGTCCGACTGTTCAAGGTGCCCCGGTTCGCCGCGCCGGTCGCCATCGTCGGCCTGGTCTTCTTCGCCGCGATGGGCTCGATGTTCTTCGGCTCGTTCTACCTGCAACTCGTACGCGACTACAGCCCGTTGCAGACCGGCCTGCTCTTCCTTCCCTTCGCCGGCGCCCAGCTGGTCTTCGCGCCGCGCAGCGCCGCGATGGTCCGCCGCTACGGCGGTAAGGCCGTCGCCGCCGTCGGGTTGGCGTTGACGGTGGTGTCCCTCGCTGCCTTCGTCTTCATCGGCGCCTCCACCCCGATCTGGATCGTGCTGCTGGTCTTCCTCATCCAGGGCGCCGGGATGGCCAACATCATGCCGCCGGCCACCGAGTCGATCATGTCGGCGCTGCCCCGGGAGAAGGCCGGAGTGGGCTCCGCGGTCAGCAACACCATCCGCCAGGTGGCCGGCGCGCTCGGCGTTGCCGTCCTCGGCTCGGTGCTCTCAGCGGTCTACCGCAGCGACATCGGTGACGCCCTGACCGGTCTGCCCACCCAGGCCCAGGACGCGGCCAACGAGTCGATCTCCGGGGCGTACGCGGCGGCGGGCCAGCTCGGCCCGGCGGCGCCGGGGCTGATCTCGGCGGCCAACGACGCCTTCGTCACCGCCATGCACTGGGCGGCCGGGCTGTCCGCGGTGATCGCCGCACTC
This sequence comes from Micromonospora sp. NPDC047753, assembly GCF_040642735.1. Lineage (NCBI taxonomy): Bacteria > Bacillati > Actinomycetota > Actinomycetes > Micromonosporales > Micromonosporaceae > Micromonospora > Micromonospora sp. NPDC047753. The sequence continues at coordinate 4,069 of NZ_JBEYSL010000441.1, forward strand.
GGGATGATCGTGGTGCTGCGCTGGATGCCGGGCAAGGAGGACGCGAGCGTCGCCCCGGCGGCGCCGGTCGCCGAGCCCGAGTTGGCCGGCACGGCATAGGTCCGGGAAGAATGACGGAAATGACGTCCACTGCTGATGCTCCGCGGTCGCCCGGTCGACCGCGGAGCATCCGCGCCGACGAGGCCATCATCGAGGCCACCCTCGACCTGCTCGCCGAGGGCAGCACCATCGAGGCGCTCTCGATCGAGGCGATCGCCGCCCGCGCCGGAGTCGGCAAGGCCACCATCTACCGCCGCTGGGCCGGCAAGGACGCGTTGCTGCTGGACGCGTTGCGCCGCCTCAAGGGCGTCATGGCCCAGCCGGCGGGCCACTCCGTCCGCGACGACCTGGTGCTGCTGGTCGGCGCGATCGGCAAGAACGTCGACCCGCGAGCAGCCAAGATCATGCCCTGCCTGGCACCCGCGGTGAACCGCAGCGCCGACCAGTTCCAGCTCTACCAGAACATCATCTCGCCCCGACGGCAGCTGATGCGCGAGGTGCTGCGGCGCGGCATCGACGAGGGGGTGCTGCGCGCCGACATCGACGTCGAGGTGACGATGGCGCTGCTCACCGGGCCGATGCTGATCCAGCGGGTGCTCCAGTGGAACCCGGACCTGGACGAGCAGACCCTGCCCGAACGGGTCGTCGACGCCGTGCTGGAGGGCATCCGGGCCCGCTGACGCCGGGTGCTCGGTCGGCGGCGTTCCTGCCGCCGGCCGGCGTTGGTCAGCCGGCTGGTGTGCGCAGTCGGTGCAGGCGCAGCGCGAGCTGCACCTCCAGCGCCCGCTCGGGCCGCTGCCAGTCGACGCCGAGCAACTGCCCGACCCGCTCCAACCGCTGGGTCACCGTGTTGACGTGCACGTGCAGTTGCTCGGCGGCCCGGGCCAGGCTGCCGCCCACACCGAAGTACGCCTCCAGCGTCTTCACCAGAGCCGTGCCGCGTCGGGCGTCGTAGTCGAGCACCGGCCCGACGGTGGCGGTGAGAAACTCGGTCACGTCCTTCTCGCCCCGGTCCCCGACCGTGCCCAGCAACAACCCGACGAAGCCCAACTCCACGGTGCTCGCGCCCTGCCCGGCGCGGCCCAGCGCGCCCAGCGCCGTCAGGCACCGGTCCGCCTCCTGGAACGTCCCGGCCAGCGCCGACGGCGTGTTCGACGGGCCACTCGCCCCGGCGGTCACCGGTCGGCCGGTCACCCGGGACAGGTCCCGGGCCACCGCGCGGGCGCTGCCGCCCGCGTCCAACCCCGGCAGCATCAGCACCACCCGACCGTCGCGCGCCGCGGCCAACCCGCCGCGCGCCGACGCGTACGTGGTGGCCCAGGAGAGCACCCGCTGCCGAGCCGAGCCGGTCGCGGCGATCGCGTCGTCGCCCACCGCCACCAGCACGTGCGGCGCGTCCAGGTCCACCCCGAGCCGACGGGCCCGACTGCGAAGCGCGTCGGTGTCGCGCAGCGGGCGGGCGATCAGGTCGTCCAGCAACTCCCGCCGGGCGCGGGCACCGGGGTGACCCGGCCGCCGGAGAGCAGCAGCGGTGGCGGGTGCCCGGCCAGTCGGACGGTGGCCCGGTTGGCG
>NZ_JBEYSL010000442.1:0-5672 GCF_040642735.1 Micromonospora sp. NPDC047753
GAACGGGCGCACCAGCCGGGCCTCGACCACTCCGAGGTGCGCGAACTGCAACTCAAGGCGCGCAAGTTCGGCTTCTGGGGCCTGGCCACCCCGGACCGGACGGTTCGCTCAGATCACAACCTGTTTGGTGTTCGGCAGGCTGTCCACCATCGACTTCTGCACGTTGATCGTGTCCGCGATGATCTCGTGGGGCGTGTTCGCCATCCACTGCATCACCGAGATGTCCTCGAACCGGGGATGGCGGAACATCTCCAGGAACACCAGTGGCTCGTCGCCGGTGTTCTCGATGTAGTGGCCGTACGCGAAGGGAACGTAACCCACGTCGCCGGCCTGGAAGTCGAACGTCCGGGCGGCGGCCTGCGAGGCGAAGACGCCCATCCGTCCGGTGCCGGAGATGTAGTACTGCCACTCGTCGGTGGTGGGATGCCAGTGCAACTCGCGCATCCCTCCCGGCTCGACCTCCACCAGTGCCGCGGCGGTGGTCACGGAGGCGGCGAAGTTCGTCGAGTCGGTGATCCGGACGGTACCCCCGCGGAACCGCTGCGGGGTCTGCGCGAGCATCCGGTGCTTGAAGCTCCGGGGGATGTCACCGGTCGGGCTGACCACCCGGTCCTGTTGCAGGGGCGGCGGGACATCACCTTGGAAGATGTACTTCTCCCGCTCGGGCAGGTTCTCCATCTGTTCCAGCGTCCAACCGAAGTTCTTCGCCAGGACGTGCCGAGGGGTGTGTGCGAAGAAGTCGCTGAGCAGGAACGTGTTGTTCTCCGAGAACGCCCCGTCGTTGAAGACCAGCAGGAACTGTGCGCCGTCCTCCAGCGCCTGGATGTTGTGCGGTACGCCCTGCGGAAAGAACCACAGATCGCCGGCCTTCACGTCCTCGATGAAGTTGCGTCCCTCGTGGTCGACGGCGCTGATCCGGCAACTGCCGCTGATCATGTACGCCCACTCCGACTGCTGGTGCCAGTGGATCTCCCGGTATCCGCCCGGCTCCAAGCCGAACTGGACACCAGCCAACTGCGTGGCGATCGGGAGGTCGCGGCTGGTGACCTCCCGGGTCCAGCCGCCCTTCTCCACCCGGGTGTGCGCCTGCGAAAAGGAGAACTTGAGGTTGGGCACCAACCGGCTGTCGGTCGTCGGCGGCACCACCAGATCAGGATTCTGCCGCTCAAGCTCGACGTTACGGCCGGCAAGGGGCGCGGCACCCTGATCGCCGCGCCGCGGCTGGGGATCGCTGTTCGCCATGATCGCTGTCTCCTCAGTCGGGTTGGATCGGATTGGGTGCGGGAAGGGATCCGCCCCGCAGCCGTAGCCGGGACGAGACCCCCAGCAGGGCACGAAGTCCGGGCCAGCCGTACTGGACCGTGATCGCGACCGGAATCGCCGCGGCGGTCGCCATCAGCACCAGACGGGTCCACGCCGGAGCGTGACCACCCGCCCCGGTGCCGGCGTAGAGGACGAACATCAGCAGTACGACCCGGAGCCGATGCAGACCGGGAAGTTCGGTGAGCTGGGCCATGACTCGATGATTGGCGCCGAACGCTGTCTGACGCATCACGTGATCGCGCCATTGCCGCCAGTCAGATCCCGGACGGCGCAGGCCATTCCACCCAATCGAGCTGGTTCGTCGATCTGGTCGCCCCTGCCTGACGCCATGGCTAGGCTCGGTCGCAGGACGGCCTTTCGACGCGCCTGGTAACAACCGGGGAGAACGCCATTGTCCGAATCACCCTTCAACGCCGGGACGCTTCCGGCCGACGACATCGCCACCGACGCCGAACAACGACGGCACCGGCTGTTCGCCACGGCGGACCAGCTCCGGCTGGGCGGGCGCGGGATGGAGGCGCTGCACGTCCTGGCGGCGGAGATCGCCACGAGTCGCAGCGGCGAGCGCCACCGCGCCCTCCTGCTCGGGCGCCTGGCGCAGATCGTGGCACTGGAGCAGCCGGCCATCGCCCTCGCCGGTCTGCGGGAGGCGTTGCACCTCCGACTGGACGCCCCCAGCCGCAGCACGCTGCTCGCCCTGGTCGCCACGATCGCGGCCCGCACGGGACATCCGGACACCGATGCCCTGCTGCGCGACGCGGGTACCGCGCACGCCGCGTCGGGTGATCAGGCGTCCGCTCGCCATCTCGCCCTCGGCCGGGCCGCCCGCTCACTCGCGCACGGCGATCTGCCGGGCGCCCAGGCCGTGCTGGCGGCCCTCGACCCGGACTCCTGGGCGGCCCGCGCCGACGCCGCGTCCATCCGCGCGGAACGCATCCTCGTGCAGCTCGGTCTGGGTCGGCATCAGGACGCGCAGGCCGCGACCTGTCAGCCGCCCGAGGCGACCGACGTCTCACTCACCGGGCTGACCGCGCTGGACTGCCTGCGCATGGTGGCCGTGGGAGAGCTACCCGAGGCGGCTGCGCTGGCCGTCACGACGCTCAGCTCCGGTTCGGCGAACCTCAGCAGGGAGGTGCGTGCCCTGTTGGTCGCGGTGATCGGCGAGGTCCGCTACCGCCGTGGCGAACACGACGACGCCCGCGCCATCCTCCGCGCCTGCCTGGCCGAGGACCGGTGGCCCGACCGAACTATGTGGACATTTGCGTTCTGTGTGGCGGTGCGCGATGCCACCCTCAGCACTCCGGCGGGCCTGCTCAACAGGGTCGTCACCGACCTGCACCGGTCGGTCCGGCCGCTCCTGCCCGTGCCGCATTTCGGCCCCCGACTGGTACGCGCGGCGATGGCCGCCGGCGATACCCAGGCCGCGGGTCGCGTCACCGAACTGGTGGAGCTGGTGTCCACCCGTACGCCGGTGCCGCTGTGGCGAGCGCTGGCCGACCAGAGCCGAGGGTTGCGCGACGGTGACGCCGGCGCGCTCCGGTCGGCGGTCGACCAACTGCGCACCACCGCAGCCCGGCCGGCGCTGGCCGACGCGTTGCTGGACCTCGCGAACTGCCCTCGGACGCGGTCCGGAGAAGCGGGCGATGCCGCGCAGGAGGCGGCTGCCCTGTACGCCCGGATCGGTGCCCCAGGCGACCAGGCGATCGCGGACCAGCGCTGCGCCGCCCTCGCCGCCACCCCGCGGCACCGGCCCTCGATGGACGAGCTGCCGGGCCGGGGCATCGACGCACTCACCCCCGCCGAGGAGCGGGTTGCCGAGATGCTCGCCACCGGTGCCACGAAGAAGGAGGCGGCCAGGAGCCTCTTCGTCTCCTTCCACACCGTGGACACCCAACTCCGCTCCATATACCACAAGCTGGGCATTCACAATCGGATGCAGTTGGCGCGGGCCTGGGAACGCGCCGGACGATAATCAGCCGATGAGCCCGCTCCCCCGCCGTCACTTCTCGCTGTCGAGCAGGCCCATCATGGCGGTCGCGTACCGCTGGCCGGAGGCTGCGCCGGCCGGAACGGCCCGCTCGATCTCGTCCATCGCGTCCTGGTCGAGCACCACGTCGACAGCGGCCAGCGACTCGGTCAGCCGGTCCCGCCGCCGCGCCCCGACCAACGGCACGATGTCTTCGCCCTGTGCCGCGACCCAGGCGATCGCCACCTGACCGGTGGTCACCCCGAGCCGCTGTGCGACCCGGCCGAGCGCGTCCACCAGGCGGAGGTTGGCGGCCAGGTTCTCGCCCTGGAACCGTGGGCTGTTCGCCCGGAAGTCCGTGCCGGTCAGCTCACGCTCCGCCGACCAGTGGCCGCTGAGCAGACCTCGGGACAGCACCCCGTAGGCGGTCAGCCCGATGCCCAGCTCGCGCAGCGCCGGCAGGATGGTGGCCTCCGGGCCTCGGGAGAGCAGCGAATACTCGATCTGGACGTCACTGATCGGTGCCACCGCTGCGGCCCGACGGATGCTGTCGGCACCCACCTCGGAGAGCCCGATGTGCCGGATGTAGCCGGCCTGCCGCATCTCCAACAGCGCACCGACGGTCTCCTCGACCGGTACCTGCGGATTCAGCCGCGACGGCCGGTAGATGTCGATGTGATCGGTGCCCAACCGTCGCAGCGAGTACGCCAGCCGGTCCTTCACCGCCGCCGCCGACACGTCGTACGGTGCTGCCTGGAAGCCGCCGTCGGGTGTCCGGCGTGCGCCGAACTTCACGCTGAGCACCACCTCGTCCCGGCGACGCTCCCGCAGCACCCGGCCGATCAGCATCTCGTTGTGACCCGAACCGTAGAAGTCGGCGGTGTCGATCAGGTTCACGCCGGCATCGATCGCGGCGTGCAGCGTCGCGACGCTCTCCGCCTCGTCGGCCGGCCCGTACAGGTCGGACATGCCCATCGCGCCGAGCCCGATGATCGAAACCTCCGGCCCGGAGGCACCCAACCGTCGCCGTCGTAGACCCGTCATGTCCCTCGTCTCCTTCGGTCGTCGTCGGTGCGTGGTGGCGCCCAGGCACCGCTGTGTACGCTGTGTACGCTGTGTCCATATAACCAGCAAGTAGACAGCGTGTCCATATAACCGGGAGGACCAGTGGCCGAGCTCACGCCGGATGCCCAGCCGCCAGCACGCCGTGGTCGCGGCCGCCGGCCCACCGACCAGGTACGAGCGGAGATCCTCACGGCCGCCGGTGAACTCCTGCTGGCCGAGGGCATGGCCGGCTTCACCATCGAGAAGGTCGCCGCCCTCGCCGGGGCCAGCCGGATGACGATCTACAAGTGGTGGCCCTCCAAGGGCGCGCTCGCCCTGGACGGCTACTTCACGGTCGTCGCGCCCACGCTGGCGTTCCCGGACTCCGGCGACATCGTGGCCGACCTGACCGACCAACTCGTCGCCTTCGTCCACCTGGTGCGCGACACCACCGCCGGACGGGTCATCAGCCAACTCATCGGGCAGGCGCAGACCGACCCGGAACTGGCCGCCGCCTACCGCGAGCGCTACTCCGCCCCCCGCCGGGCCCTTGCCGTCGAAACCCTCAACCGGGCTATGACCCGGGGGCAGCTGCGCGCCGACATCAACCCCGAATCCGTCGTCGACCAACTCTGGGGTGCCTGCTACCACCGCCTTCTCATCGCCGACCTGCCGCTCACCGAGGACTTCGCCCGCACCCTGGTCGACAACCTCATCCGCGGACTGCGCTGACCGGCAACCGGTCCGGCCACCACAGGCCAGGGACCGGCAGGGCCGCACAGGCGACCACCCGACCAAACATGAAGATCATGTTCAATCGGTGCTAACGTCATCGATCGATGCTCAAGCGATCGTCAGTCTCGCCCGGCCAGCACCGCAACCTGAGGTGAGGATGCCCCTCCACTTCGACCTGCTCGGGCCGCTGACAGCGTCGCGGGACGGCCGGCCGGTCCCGCTCGGGTCGACGAAACAGCAGCTGGTGCTGGCAGCTCTGCTGCTACGCCCGGGTGAGGCGATCTCCGCCAACGAGCTGATGACGATGGTGTGGGGCGACCAGCCCCCCGCCTCGGCCGCCGCGAACCTGCGCACCTACCTGCGAGGGCTGCGCCAGGCACTCGACTGCGCAGCGGACGAGCGCCGCCGGATCCTCACCACACCGGGCGGCTACCTGCTTCGCGTCGAGCCGGACGAGCGGGACGTGGACCGGTTCGACGCGGCGGCGGCGCGAGGACGGGCGGCGCTGGCTCCTAATTACGTAAAGGTGGCGCGCGTCAGCGGCCGAGCAGCTTCTTGATGCGCTTGACGTCGGCCTTGGCCAGCACGACCGTGCCGGTCAGCC
>NZ_JBEYSL010000443.1:0-5656 GCF_040642735.1 Micromonospora sp. NPDC047753
GCCCCGCCGAGCCGGGCCCGACGACCACGGAATGCCCGACTACGGGCGGCCCGGGCCCGGATCACCACCGAGGTACGGCGTACTCGGTACGGAACAGCAGAGTTGGAAGTTGCCTCCTTCTTATCGGCCGGCTATCCGGCTCGGGTGTTGGAGCACCTGTGGCGCGAGCACGACTACGACCGCGAGATCGTCCTGGACTGGCTGGAGGCCGTCTCCCAGGACGTCGAGGGGCGGGTACGGATCCGTGCGGCCAGCGCGATCGGATTCCTGGCCCGCATCGCCTTCGACACCATCAGGCGGGATGTCGTGGTGCCCTGGGCGGGTAGCGGCAACGGGGACGAGCGGGAGCGGGCCGTCGCCGCGCTGGCAATGCCCGCGAGGTATCCGGAAACCGGCGCCCAGGTGGTCCGTCTGGTACTGGACTGGTGCAGGCGGGACAGCCTGCCCCTGCGGATGACGGCCGCCAGGGCACTTGGTGCGAGCGTCGGTGAAGTCCTGCCCGGCGGCCCGGACAAGCAACTCGACTCGCTGGCGAAGAACGCCGGGCCCGCGCTTTCCATCGCGATCGGATTCAGCATTACCGAGCTCATGGTCCCGGCCAGCCCTGATCGCCGACTGGAGCTGCTACGGCTGCTGGAACGCTGGTCTTTGGAGGGGAGCGCTGGCCGACAACGGGCCGGCATCCTCAGCTTCCTCCAGGTTGCCGCAGGCCTGTGGACGAACGTGGCCGAGCCGGACGGCGAGGTCTCCTGGCCGGCCCTGCTCAGGATGGCCGACGCCGAGCACGGCGTGGCCGGGGCCGGTGCGCCGAGCGGGACACGCGAGGTGATTGCAGGTCTGTGGGGGCGGTCCCTCGTCGCTCCGGGCGCCGATTACTCGGTCCGCAACGTGTTGCGTAGCTGGGCCTCGGCCGCCAAAGAGGCACCGGCGCTACGGCCGCCCCTGATCAGTCTGCTCCAAGAGGCCGCCAAGACCCGACGCCAGGCGGATCTGCTGGCCTCGCACGCGAAGAACTGGCGCGACCAGCGGCCATACGCGCCAGACCTGGCCGAGAAATTGTTGAAGGTGCTGACTGAAGGGACGGTGCGGGTTGAGTAAGCCGGTGCTCAGCAAGCAGGAGCTTCGACGACTACCGTTTCAGCGACGTCCGGTGGCGGATCCTGGTACGCGGCTGGTGTTTCAGATGCCGAGTGGTGAATTGCTCGCACCGGACCCCCCGTTCACCACCGGCGATGTCTGGTGGCGTGGACCCAGGGCGGTGTACGTGGTGGACATTCGCCCGCACAACTCGTCGTTTCAGTGCACCCTGCCTTCCGAGGGCGACGCATTGCACTTCGACGCGTCCATCGCGTTCGCCTGGACCGTACACAAGCCTGTCACAGTGGTTCGCGAGATGGTCGAGGATCCCCCTGGTGGTTGCCGGGGCCACCTCATTCAGCGAATGCGCGGTATCAGCCGGCGGTACTCGGCGTTGAATTCCGCCGCGGCGGAGCGGGCGATCTCACTCGAGCTCGGTCAGGATTCGATCGACCTCGAAGAGATAGGTCTGCGGATCACCAATTTCACTGTGGAGTTGCGACTCGATCCGGCGCAGGCGCCCATCGCCAAGGATCTGGAGATCGCCGCGCTCCGGCAACGGCTGGCCGAGCAGGAGGAACGGGGCAAGGCCGCGATCAACCGGATCGCCCAGACCTCGGACTTGCAACTGCACGAGATCCGGGCGAGGTTCTACGCCGAACTCCTGTCCGGCGGCGGTGCCTCGATGGCCGGCAATCTACTCGCCCAGGATCCCACGAAGGCCGCAGAGGCCGCCGATTTCATGGTCGGGCTGTGGCAGCGGGACCAGGAGGTGGCGATGCGGGCGATGAAGGTGGTCCTGGAGAGCGATCAGCTTCGTCTCGGGGAGATCGACGGAGCCGTGTCGGCAGCGGTGGAAAGCTTTACCGCCCTTGTCTCGCAGGCTGGCAACAAACTCGCCCCCGGCGCGTTGGCGAGCGGTAACCCGATGCTTGCCCCGGCCCCCGAGAAGCCGGACGACTCCGACAGGCGAGGCGTGGACGATGACTCGGATGAGCGGACGGACGACAGATGATGCTGCTGGACAGGATCATCGACGGGATCCAGCAGGTGTTGTCCGTGCTGCCGGACGGAGCGCGGGGGTTCCTGTGGTTCCCGGTACTCGTGGCCGTGGTCGTCGTCGGTCTGTGGTTCGTGATCCGGCACCTGCTGGTCTGGCTGGGAAAGGCCGTTGTCACGATCCTGCGTTGGCTGATCATCGGGGTCGGCGCCATGCTCCTCGTCCCGGAGGTGCTGACCGCGTCGGTCTTCCGACGAGCCGGAAATCGACCTCCGGGTCTCGTCTACGGGTACGGCGACACGGTCGCCGAATCGGTCATCGGGCTGACCAAACTCTCGGACCGCACCGCGGCCGGCTTTGCTTGGGCAGCGCGCATGCACATCGTGCTCATCATGCTGCTCGCCGGCCTCTGGGTGTGGGGCTGGAATCAGAACCAGTGCACGTCGGTCACCATGGTGAATACCACCTGCGTCACGCCGATCAGCCAATGGTTCGAGGCACTTGAATGACCGCATGGGCCGACTGGAGGGACCAGGCTGCTCCGTCAGTCGAGCAGGAGGTAGACGGTGACGGCGGCAGCCGCGAGCAGCGATACGCCGTACAGGACGGTGATCGTCGGGCTTCGCGCGGCACGCAGGACCTCCCGGTAGCCCGGTCGGTCGATGTCGAGCTGCCACGGAGCGGTCGTTCCGTCCACGGCCCGCTGATACAACGTCCGGTAGGCGCGTTCGAGGCTGAGGTAGTAGGCGTCGAGGGCCGCGAACGCGGCCACCACATACACCGCGAGGACAGCGACGGCCGGCCTCGTGCTGTTCGCGCCGAAGCCGAGGAGCGCCGAGGCTACGGTGACGCACCAGCCTTTGACGGTGGTGGATTGCGACGACAGGCGGGCGACAACGGCTTGGATCATCTGAAGATGAACCTCGGTGGGCACGTCCTCATCCTAGATCGTCTATCGATGAAGAGGACTATCAGCACGGAGACCTGGTGGCCACAGTGGCGGTGGCGAGGCGGCATGAGCTGACCGACGTGCGCTGGGCGGCGCTGAAGCCGTTGCTGCCTGTGGGATGTGGGCGCCGACAGCCAGCAGCCAACGCCCAACCTGTCCGGGCGCTATGGGAGGGTTCGGGGCCGACTCCATGCCCCATCGACAAACATGAAGGTATGACCAGCAGAAATGCTGGTCATGACTTCACCCCGGAGCCGCCTGACGGAATCGAACCGTCGACCGGAGGGGTCAGACACTTGTCCATCGCCCATCCTCCCGTGCCCGCCGAGCCCAACGACCACGCCCCCATAGAACCTAGGTCAACCGTCATGCACCAGGCGGGACGGAAAACTGTCAAGCATCAGGTGGGAGTAGCTATCGGCCCTTCGCCACCACCAGGAACACCAGGCAACGGAACGGTTCGACGCCGACAACCGGGCCGACCCGGGTCTGGTCTCTGCCACCAGATCAGCGTCACTCTCAACATCTACGCACACGTGGCCCCCGAGGTCGCGCGGGAAGCTGCGGCAGGGCTGGAGGGGGCGCTGTGGTCCGGTGAGTAGGTTGACTCCTCGCCTTGGGGACGGCAAGCAAAAAGGCCCAGGTCATGATCGGCGATCAAGCCGGTGACCTGGGCCTTTCAGTGGAGCCGCCTGACGGAATCGAACCGTCGACCTACGCATTACGAGTGCGTCGCTCTAGCCGACTGAGCTAAGGCGGCAACGATCAGCAAGTGTACGGCACCCCGGCGCCACCGACCGAACGGGATACCCCTGCCGCGCCGGCCAGCACCAACCGGACATCGGCTGCCATCTGGACGATTACCGGACAGCGGATGATCGGGTCCGGGACTACGCTGCGGCGGGTGAGCGACGAACGCGACCACCCCGAACGTCAGGACGAGCCCGCCGAACGCCCTGACCATGCGCCGGCCGGTGAACGCGCCGCCCACCGGCCGCGTAGCACCGACCCGCTGGAGTTGGGCTTCACGCCGCGCAAACCGGTGCCGTGGCTGGCGCCGTTCTTGCTGATCAGCACCGGCATCCGGACGCTGCTGGCGGTGCTCTTCGGGGCGTACCTCGACAAGCGCGAGTTGCAGAACGCGTTCGGCGACGGCGTCTTCCGCCAGGTCGGGCCGGACGGCGGGCTGTGGCTCGACTACGTGGCCGACCTCGGCGACGGCTTCAACGCCACCTACTCGGTGGCGTACCTGCTGGCACAGCCCGAGCTGACCGTCGACGGGCACCGCCTGCCCCGGGCGCAGACGCTGGTGATGGGCGGAGACCAGGTGTACCCGTCGGCGGCCTACGCCGCGTACGAGGACCGGTGCAAGGGCCCCTACCAGGCTGCCCTTCCGGTGGCGCCGGCCGAGAAGCCGACGCTCTTCGCGGTGCCGGGCAACCATGACTGGTACGACGGCCTCACCGCGTTCCTGCGGCTGTTCGTCCGCTCCCGGGACCGCAACTTCGCGGGTTGGGGCACCGGGCAGTCCCGGTCGTACTTCGCCGTGGAGTTGCCGGCCGACTGGTGGTTACTCGGCGTGGACGACCAGTCCGGCTCGTACCTGGACGACCCGCAGCTGGCCTACTTCGACGAGGTGGCCCGCCGGCTCGGGCCGGAGTCCAAGGTGATCATCGCGGCACCGGCACCGACCTGGGTCAAGGCCGCCGACGACCCCACGGCGTACGACTCGATCGACTACTTCATCCGCACGATCATCGATCCGACCGGGGCGCGGGTGCGGCTGTTGCTCTCGGGCGACCTGCACCACTATGCCCGCTACTCGGGGGCCGACCGGCAGCTGATCACCTGCGGTGGGGGCGGCGCGTACCTCTACCCCACGCACAAGCTGCCGGAGCGCATCGAGGTGCCGCCGCGGGACACGCTGACCCGCAAGGCCAGCACCGCCCAGCCGTACGACCTGGTGGCCCGGTACCCGGACGCGGCGCGGTCGCGCCGCTACGGCTGGGGCATCTTCCCCCGGTTGCCGTTGCGCAATCCCGGCTTCACCACGTTGCTCGGCACCCTGCACACCCTGCTGATGCTGGCGATGGCCGGTGCGACGGCGAACTGGGCCGACAGCACGGACCAGCGGCTGTTCAGCGTCCCGCTGGTGGTGATGGTGCTCGTGACGGTGATCGCGGCGGCCCTGTTCGCCAAGCCGCCGAGCGCGAGCGGCAAACGCCACGCGCGGCACTGGATCCTCGGCGTCGGCCACGGCGTGGCGCAGGTGGCCTTGGCTGCGGCCGGCACCTGGGTCTGGTTGGCGCTGCCGTTCTACGACTGGCCGTGGCCGCTGCCGGCGGTCGCCGCGGCGGTGCTCTACGGCCCGGTGATCGGACTGGTCGCCAGCCAACTGGTGGCGGCGTACCTGCTGGTGGCGGGCTCGTTCGGAGTGAACGTCAACGAACTCTTCGCCGGCCAGGGCATCGAGGACTCGAAGTCGTTCCTGCGTCTGCGCATCGACCCGGACGGCACGTTGACCATCTACCCGCTGGCGCGAACCGGTGTGTCAGCGGGCCAGGCCTCCGCCCGGCGCAGTGCCCGCAGCGCGGGGGTGCCCTCGCTGATCAGCGCGTGCGGGTCCACGC
>NZ_JBEYSL010000444.1:0-5635 GCF_040642735.1 Micromonospora sp. NPDC047753
CGTCTGGCCGAACGACGGCGGGTACGGCGGCCCCGGGTGCTGTGGTGGTTGCATCGTCACGGCGATGAGTGTCGTCGCAAGTCCGTGCTGTCACGTGAGCGTGACAGCGCAACCACAGCACGTGCTGGTCACGTCGACCTGACCAACTCGGTGCCCGACCGGCTCAGTGCCCGACCGGCTCCCGCCACATCGGCCAGAACGGCGTGCCGTCGGGCACCCGGAACGGCTCGCCGGCCAGATAGCCGTGCTTCGCGTACAGGTCCCGGCTACGCGGGCTGCTCGCCTCCAGGTACGCCGGCATCCCGTTGGCGTCCAGCCAGGCGTGGTGGTGGCGCATCAGCGCGCTCCCCAACCCCTGCCCCTGCCGGTCGGGCCGGGTCGCCAGGAAGGCGAGGTGGTGGTGGTCCGGATGCGGGTGGTGCGCCGCGAACAGCTCGTCGAGGTGCTGGAACCGGTCGGTCCACTCGCCGCAGGCCGCGGCCAGTCGGGCGTCGTACTCCGCCGGCGGCGGCGCCGGCTCACCGACCGACGGAAACCAGACCGCCACCGAGGCCCGGTCCTCGGTGGCGTGGACCATGCCGTGCCGCATCGCGTGCTCGACCAGGATCTCGAAGTCCCCGGCCAGCACGGCCTCCCGCTTGCTCGCGTCGGGGACCAGCCAGTACGTCACTTCCAAGACGGTGAACGCCTCGGCGATCCGGGCCGCCACGAGAGACGTCTCCTCCGGCCCGAGCCGCTCGATGACCAGGCTCATCGGGTCACCTCCACGGCGGCCGGCGCCTCCGGCCTGGTGACGGCGGCGGCGCTCGCCGCGCCCAGGCCGATCCGGGCGTACGTGTCCGGGCGGCTGCTGCGCAGCAGCAGGGCCCACCCGATGCCCAGCAGGGCAGCCACCGGGTACGCGGCGGGCAGCGCCCACCGCAGCGGGGAGTCCGGCGCGACACCGAGCAGGTTGGCGAAGTTCGACACGGCCAACCAGATGATCACGAAGAGCGCGATGGTGGCCAGGCCGGGCGCGATGGCCCGTCGCCAGAGGTTCTCGCCGCTGGCGGAGCGGGCGAAGTAGGCGATCACCGCCACCGAGGTGGTGGCGATCAGCAACAGGACGCCGAAGCCACCTGTGGTGCCGACCCAGAAGAACAGCTGCACCACCGGCTCCCAGCCGTTGACCGCGTACAGCGCGATGACGAGCAGCCCGAGGACGCTCTGCGCCACCGAGGCGGCCCGCGGCGCCCCGGTCCGGGCCGAGGTCTTCCCGAACACCGCCGGCAGCACCCGCTCCCGACCGAGCGCGAACGTGTACCGGGCCGTGGTGTTGTGGAACGAGATCATCGCGGCCAGCACCGAGGTCAGGAAGAGCACCTGCCCGATGGTGACCATCGTGTCGCCGAGCTGCGCGCCGGCCAGGTTGAAGATCAGCTCGACGCCCTGCGCGCCGGCCTCGGCCACGATCTTGTCCTGCCCGACGGCGACCGTCATGGTCCAGGACGACAGCGCGTACAGCCCGGCGATGATTGCCACCGAGAGGTAGGTGGCCAGCGGCACCGTCCGCTTCGGGTCCTTGCTCTCCTCGCTGAAGACCACCGCCGACTCGAAGCCGACGAAGCCGAGGACGGCCAGCACCAGCACCGCGCCGAGGCCCGACACGAAGAGGTTGTCCGGCGAGAACGAGGCGAAGCTGACCTGACCGTCGGCCGGGTTGCCCAGCTGCCCCAGGTCGAAGACGAGGACCACCACGACCTCGGCGACCAGCAACGCGGCCAGGACCATGCCGTTGAGGTCGACCCGGAGCAGGCCGAGCACGCCGACCAACGCCCACGCCACCAGGGCCACCACGGCCCAGTGGGGGTGTCCGCCGAAGAGCCGGTCGAGCACCGGCTGGGCCGCCGCACCGATGGTGCCGTACAGCCCGACCTGGAGCGCGTTGTACGCGATCAGCGCGACCCAGGCCGCGCCGACGCCGGCCGGCCGGCCGAGCCCTCGGGAGATGTAGGCGTAGAAGGCGCCCGCGTTCTCCACCCGGCGGGACATCGCCACGTAGCCCACCGAGAAGAGGGCGAGGACCGCGGCGATCAGCAGGAAGGCCAGCGGGATTCCGGTCACCCCGATGACGCCGTAGCCGGTGGTGACGACGCCTGCCACCACTGTCAACGGCGCGGCGGCGGAGAGGACGAAGAAGATGACCGACGGGATGCCGAGGCGACCTCGGGCCAGGGCTTCGGAGACGTTGCTGGGTCGTTCGACTGTCGATGTCGGGGGCATACGACTACTCCGATCGTCGAGGGGAGGGTTGGGGGTACCGGAGGGGGATCAGGGGATGCCGCGCAGCACTGCGGCGCCGACGGCGGCCTCGGTGTGCCCGACGAGTTCCTTGAGCGGGGCCGGCAGCGCGGGGATGAGGACGTTCAGCCGGTGGTGCGCCCGAGGGCCGGCGCTCCACAGCACCTCGCGGGTCAGCCCGGCGGCCACGACCAGGCCGAGCAGCAGGGCGTCCGGCACGCCCGGTGGTTCCGGCCGGTCCAGCAGGGCCCGGAGGCGGGTGGCCGGCCAGGCCACCGCGTTGAGGTCGATCGGCAGGTAGCTGACCGTGGTACGCAGCAGTCGGCGGCTCTCCTGGCGGCGCAGCACCCCGGCGCGGGCGAGCCGTTCTCCCACCGACGCCGTGGCGCTCTGCGCCAGGAAACTCAGCCAGGTGCGCAACTCCCGATGTTGGGACTCGCCGATCAGCTGGTCCAGCACCGTGTGCGCCAGGGCGTCGGCTGGCGGACGCCTGTCGATGACGGTGACCTGGCCGGCCGCCACAGTGATGTGTCCGTAGAGGATCAGTTCGCCGAGGAGCCCGCCGGCCAGCCCGAGCCCGGTCGCCGCCGGGTGCAGTTTCGCCTTACCACGACTGTCGTTGTGGGCGATCAGGAAAAACTCGTCGGCGATGAGCAACGATCCTCCCGACAGGCGTGTCCACAGTGTTCGCAACCGGGAAAGGATGCACCGACAGCTACTGCAACGCAACTCCCAGATTTGAAAGTTGCACTCCGTGCATCTGCGACCTGCGGATCTTGTCGTGGCAGACTCGGACGGTGACCGCCACCCCCACCGTCCGACCCGCCGCCAGCCCGACCGTGCGGCGTCGCCGCATCGCCCGGGAACTCCGCCAGCTCCGGGAACGCGCGGGCATGACCCTCGATGTGGCCGCCCGTCAGCTCGACATGTCGAAGAGCAACCTCTCCCGGATCGAGACCGCGCAGATCGGCATCAAACCCCGCGACGTCCGGGCCGCTCTCGCGCTGTACCAGGTGACCGGTTCGGATGCCGAGGCACTGATCGAGATCGCCCGGGGGGCACAGCAGCGCGGCTGGTGGCAGAACTACAGCGACGTGCTCCCCGAGTGGTTCGAGTTCTACGTCGGGCTGGAGGCCGAGGCGGCGGCGCTGCGCACGTACGAGGCCGAGTCGGTGCCCGGACTGTTGCAGACCGAGGCGTACGCCCGGGAGATCTTCCGGTGCACCGCAGGCGAGGACGGTCTGGAGCGCAAGGTCGCCGCCCGGCTGCGCCGGCAGGAGGTGCTGCGCCGCGAGGACCCTGTCGTTCTGTCGGTGATCCTCAACGAGGCGGTGCTCCTGCGCCCGGTCGGCGGCACCGCGGTGATGGCCGAGCAACTGGTCCACATGAGCCGGATCGCGCAGCTACCCAACGTGACAATCCAGGTACTGCCCTTCGCTGCTGGCGGGCATCCCGCGATGAGCACCCCGTACGTGATCCTCAACTTCGCCGATGCCGCCGACGCGTCAGTGGTTTACCTGGATAACCTCACGATGGGGCTGGCTCTGGAAGAAGCCGATCATGTGCTCGGGTATAGCCTTCTGCACGAGGAGCTGTGCCGGATGGCGCTCGATCCGACGGCGTCGATGACCCGTCTTGAGCATGCTTCTCGTAACTTTGCGTGACCGCTTCTGCGGCACGCCGACGCAGACGAGAGGTACCGCGGATGACGGCGTACGACCTGACCCGAGCGGACTGGCGCACCAGCACGCGCAGCAGCGGCAACGGCAACTGCGTGGAGGTCGCGACAGTCGCGGGTCAGGTCGCCGTCCGGGACAGCAAGGACCGCTCCGGCCCGGTGCTCGCCTTCGGCGCGACGGCCTGGCGGGCCTTCGTGCTCGGCGTCGGCGAGGTCCGTCGCTCCTGACGCACCCGTCCCGGTGCGAGACTGGGCCGTGCTCTCCGACGTAACCCTTGACCTGCCGGTCCGCCCGGTGCTGCCGGCGCTGGTCGCGGCACTCGACGCGGCCGGCGCCGGTGTGCTCGTGGCTCCACCGGGCACCGGCAAGACCACCCTCGCGCCGCTGGCCGTGGCCGACCGGGTGACCGGTCGGGTGGTGATCGCCCAACCCCGCCGGGTGGCGGCCCGTGCCGCTGCCCGGCGCATGGCCGAGCTGCTCGGCGAGCGGGTCGGTGAGCGGGTCGGCTACGCGGTACGCGGCGAGCGCCGGGTCAGCCCGGCCACCCGGATCGAGGTGGTCACCACCGGCCTGCTGGTCCGCCGGCTGCACCACGACCCGGAGCTGCCCGGCACGGGTGCCGTGCTGCTCGACGAGTGCCACGAACGCCAACTCGACGCCGACCTCGCGCTGGCCTTCACAGTGGAGGCGCGCGCCACCCTCCGGCCGGACCTGTGGCTGCTGGCGATGTCGGCGACCCCGGACACCGACCGGTTCGCCGCGCTGCTGGGCGGGCCCACCCCGGCACCTGTGGTGCGGGCCGACTCGGCGTTGCACCCGGTAGAACGGATCTGGGTGCCCCCGGCGCGCCAGATCGCCCCGCCCGGGGCCGGGCCGGTGGACCGGACCCTGCTCGACCACGTGGCCTCCACCGTCCGGCGGGCGCTGCGCGAGCACGACGGCGACGTGCTCGTCTTCCTGCCCGGGGCCGGCGAGATCGCCGCGGTCACCGGCCGGCTGGCCGACCTGCGGGACGCTGTCGCGCTGCTGCCGCTGCACGGTCGTCAACGCGGCGCCGAGCAGGACGCCGCGCTGCGTCGCGGGGACCGACGGCGGGTGGTGCTGGCCACGGCGCTGGCCGAGACCAGTCTGACCGTCCCGGGTGTGCGGATCGTGGTGGACGCCGGGCTGTCCCGGGTGCCCCGGATCGACCTGGCCCGTGGGCTGGGCGCTCTGGTGACCGTGCCGGTCTCCCGCGCCGCCGCCACGCAGCGCGCCGGCCGGGCCGGCCGGGAGGCCCCCGGGTACGTCTACCGCTGCTGGTCGGCGGCGACCCACGAGCGGCTGCCCGCCCGCGCCGAGCCGGAGATCGCCACCGCCGACCTGACCGGCTTCGCGTTGGAGCTGGCCGCCTGGGGCCGACCGGACGGTGTCGGGCTCGCGTTGCCCGACCCGCCGCCGGCCGCCGCGATGACGGTGGCCCGGGACACCCTGGAAACCCTGGGCGCTGTCGACGTCGATGGTCGGATCACGACGCGGGGGCGGTCGATCGCCGCGGCCGGGGCGCACCCACGACTGGCCCGGGCGCTGCTCGACGGCGCCGGCCGGGGTGCCGCCCCACACACCGAACTCGATCCGGTTGTCCAGCGCGTCGGCCAGGCACTCGTACCGAACAGGGCAGCTCCGGCAGATCCGCT
>NZ_JBEYSL010000445.1:0-5630 GCF_040642735.1 Micromonospora sp. NPDC047753
GCCCGGGTCCCAGTCCCTGACGTCGGAAGCAGTCACCAGCTGAGCCTCACTCCTTTGTCGTTCACCGAACCGCCAGCGCGTCCGCCGCTTCCGGGTCGCAGTCGCGCAGGAACTGGGCACAGCGGGCCGCCTCGTCGGCCTCGCCGATCTCGTCGGCGGCACGGGACAGCACGTAGAGGCAGCGGAGGAAGCCCTGGTTGGGCTCGTGTGACCACGGCACCGGGCCGTGCCCCTTCCAACCACTGCGACGCAACTGGTCGAGGCCCCGGTGGTAGCCGGTGCGGGCGTACGCGTACGCCGTCACCACCTGGCCCTGTGCGAACGCCCGCGCCGCGAGCTCCGCCCAGGCCGCGCTGTAGGTCGGGAAACCGGCCGCCACGTTGGCGTACGCCTCATCGGTGCCGGCCTCGTCGGCGGCGGCCAGGGCGGCGTCGGCCTCGTCGTTCACGGGCAGGCGGGTGGCCGGTGGCTCTGGCAAAAGGTTCTGCATCGCCCCATTCAACCCGCTGGACAGGGCGACACGCGAGCGGGTCGGCCGACGTGTCCCGCTGAACGGCTGAGGAGTTGGTCACGCCTGCGGCCTATGCCGCTGCCTGGTGTTTTCCACTACAAATAATGGTCCGGAGCCTCCCCAGGAACCGGTAACGCAGGAGCCCGGTGGCCACGACCATCGGGCTCCTGTCGGTTCCACCCCTGGCCCGAGGTTTGACCGGCCCCGACGGAGGGGCAGGATGGCCCGGTGCCGACCCCACCTCCCGCGGACGTCATCGAGCCGCACCTGCATGCCGGTGAGATCCAGACCCGGGCCGAGTTCGACCAGCAGTTGGCCACCGGCCGGCTGGCCGGGCTGACCGTGCAGGGCCTGCGGCTCGACCTCGCGCCGGTGCCCGACCTGACCGGCGTCGACGTCGCCGGCACCCTTTTCGTCGGTTGCCTGTTCGCGTCCCGGGACGTGGGTGCCGACCTGGTCCGGCGGGGCGCGAACGTGGTGCCGCCGTTCTCCGGGTTGCCGTACCCGACCCAGCCGACGCACCTCTACACCCCGGACGACCTGGCCGCCGGGTTCGCCGAGGGCGGGTTCACCGGGATGTACGACACCCGGGTGTACGACCACTACCGGGCGCACGGCGGCGCGTTGCCGGACGTCAAGGAGGCGCTGGGTCAACGGCTGCACGATCACGGCGTGGACAACGCGCTGGCCGACGCCACCCGGGTCTGGCTGACCGCGTTCGGGCCGCAGTCGGTGGTGGGCATCATGGGCGGGCACGCGGTGCGGCGCGGCAGTCCCGCGTACCGGATGGCGGCCGTGCTGGGTTGGGAGCTGGCGCGGGCCGACCGGCTGGTGGTGACCGGCGGCGGCCCGGGTGTCATGGAGGCCGCGAACCTCGGCGCCTACCTGGCGGACCGGCCGGAGACCGATGTGACGGCCGCGATCGACCTGCTGGCCACCGCCCCCGACTTCACCGACCACCACCGGTACACAGCCACGGCGCTGACGGTCCGGCAGCGGTACGCGGGGGTGCCCCGGCAACGTGGCGACGAGCTGGGTTGGGCGCGTGCGGGTGGTCTGGCCATTCCGACCTGGCTGTACGGGCACGAGCCGGCGAACCTGTTCGCCGGGCGGATCGCGAAGTACTTCTCGAACGCGATCCGGGAGGACACCATCCTGCGCCTCGCCCGGGGCGGCATCGTCTTCGCGCCGGGGCGGGCGGGCACGGTGCAGGAGGTGTTCCAGGCGGCCACCAAGACCTACTACGGCACCGACGGCGCCAGCGGGGCGACATCTTCCTGGACCGCGCCTACTGGACCGGGGAGT
This sequence comes from Micromonospora sp. NPDC047753, assembly GCF_040642735.1. Lineage (NCBI taxonomy): Bacteria > Bacillati > Actinomycetota > Actinomycetes > Micromonosporales > Micromonosporaceae > Micromonospora > Micromonospora sp. NPDC047753. The sequence continues at coordinate 1,817 of NZ_JBEYSL010000445.1, forward strand.
TGCCGGTGGAGGCGTTGTTGCGTCCGCTGCTGGCCGCGTCCCCGTTCGGTGACCTGTCGTCGACGATCCACCTCACCGACGACGTTCGCGAGGCCGTACGCCTGCTGACGACCTGACGACAACGGCCGACTCCCAGTGCGGGGAGCCGGCCGTCGGGTGGAACGTCGTTACTTGGTCATCGTGGTGCCGGTCGAACGCAGGTGCTCGCAGGCCTCGACGACCCGGGCGGCCAGACCGGCCTCGGCGGCCTTGCCCCAGGCGCGCGGGTCGTACTGCTTCTTGTTGCCGACCTCGCCGTCGATCTTCAGCACGCCGTCGTAGTTGCGGAGCATGTGGTCCACGACGGGGCGGGTGAAGGCGTACTGGGTGTCGGTGTCGATGTTCATCTTCACCACGCCGTAGTCCAGAGCCTCGCGGATCTCGCTCAGCAGGGAGCCCGAGCCGCCGTGGAAGACCAGGCTGAGCGGCTTGTCCTTGCCGTACTTGGCGCCGACGGCGTCCTGGATCTGCTTGAGGATCTCCGGACGCAGCTTGACGTTGCCCGGCTTGTAGACGCCGTGCACGTTGCCGAAGGTCAGCGCCGCCATGTAGCGGCCCTTCTCGCCGAGGCCGAGCGCCTCGACCATGGCCAGGCCGTCATCGGTGGTGGTGTAGAGCTTGTCGTTGATGGCGTTCTCGACGCCGTCCTCCTCGCCACCGACGACACCGACCTCGATCTCAAGGACGATCTTGGCCTTGGCGGCCTCGTCGAGCAGCTGCGCGGCGATCTCGAGGTTCTCCGCGACCGGCACTGCCGAGCCGTCCCACATGTGCGACTGGTACAGCGGCTCCTCGCCGCGCTTCACCCGCTCCTGCGAGATGCCCATCAGCGGACGCACGAACCCGTCCAGCTTGTCCTTCGGGCAGTGGTCGGTGTGCAGGGCGATGTTCACCGAGTACTTCTTGGCGACCTCGTGCGCGTACGCGGCGAACGCCACCGCGCCGGTGACCATGTCCTTGATCGAGGGACCGGAGAGGTATTCGGCGCCACCGGTGGAGACCTGGATGATGCCGTCGCTCTCCGCGTCGGCGAAGCCCTTGAGCGCCGCGTTCAGCGTCTGGGAGGAGGTCACGTTGATCGCGGGGTACGCGAACCGGCCAGCCTTGGCGCGGTCCAGCATCTCCGCGTAAGCCTCGGGGGAAGCGATGGGCATGTGATGTGCTCCTTACTTACCACTCTCGGCCGTGCTGGCCGCTGTTCTTCATTTGTGCGCCGGACCGCGCTGTCCTCCGCCCGGAAGTATCCCGTAGGTGAGGTGCGCCGGAACAACCGACCCGGTGCTGGTCGTTCACCGGCGGTCCAGGTTGTCCGGCACGATGACGCTGATCAACCAGGTCACCACCGTCATCACGATGGCTCCCCAGAACGCCGGCCAGAATCCGTCCACCTGGAACGGCAGGTCGAGCCCGCGGGCGATCCGGTCGGTGAGCAGGAACAGCAACGCGTTGACCACCAGCGCGAACAGGCCCAGGGTCAGCAGGTAGAACACACAACCGACGACCCGGATCACCGGCTTGAGCACCGCGTTGATAACGCCGAAGATCAGAGCCACCACGATCAGGGTGAGGACTGTGTTGCCACCCGAGCGACCATGCACGTCGACGCCGGGCACTATCAGCGTGGTGATCCACAACGCGACCGCGGTGATCGCCAGTCTGATGAGGAAGCCCACGGCACCATCCTGGCACCGGGGCGCGTCGCCGAGGGCTGATTCCGCCTACTCGGCTTCCGGGCGGCGCGCCGGCCCAGCCCGTACGGTGGGTGGGAACCGTGCCCCGAGACCCCCGGGAGGGACGATGGGTCAGCCCGACGAGGACTTCACCCCCGGCGACCACCTCACGCCCGACGAACGCGACCCCGAGGCGGACCCGGCGGACGCGGTCGAGCAGGCCACTGTCGCCGGCCCCACCGACGTTGACGGTGAGCCGCACCGTGGCCTGGAGGTCGACGACTGGGACGCGATGGAGCAGGCCCGGGTGGTCACCGGGGACGAGGACGACTACCGCTGATGCCGCCGCGGGTCGGCTGCCCGTTGCGACAGGGGTGTTCAGCCGTTCGGGTCATTAGACAAATATCGATCCGGAAGGGGTTACCGGAGGGTCCGGGCGTCCCTAGGTTGGACGAGCGCCACCTGTACCCCCACGGGAGGACCCCATGCTCAAGCACTCGCTCCGCTGGCTGACCGGGCTCGGCGCGGCTGGCGCGCTGGTCGCCGCCTCCGCAACCCCCGCCGTCGCCGCGGTTGCCGTCGAGCCCTACTTCCAGGACGCCACCCTGGCCGTCGGTGCGACGCCGACAACCCGCGCCCTGTCGCTGTACGCCGACGAGCCGACGGTCCTCACCGACGTCTCCGTGCGGTACGACTACCGCTCGCTCGCCAACAAGATCACCATTGCCCCGGCCAACGGCCAGAAGTGCACCGCCCCGGAGTCGGGCGTTCTCGTCTGCGAGGAGCCCGACGAGATCGTCCTGTACGAGATGGCGCCGGTCGGCAGCGGGATCTACGGCAACGGGGCAAAGCAGATACTCATCGCCGCCACCGACGAGGCGCAGGTCGGCGACTCCGGCGACGTCGCGGTCAGCTTCCAGGCGGCCAGCGGCCGGCGCGGCAGCTACACCTCGCACGTCCGGGTCGGCGAGGGGGTCGACCTGGCCGGCGGACCGTACACCAGCCTCTCCGCCAAGCCGGGTGGGAAGTTCACTGTGCCGCTGGTCGTGGCCAACGCCGGCGACAGGACCGTCACCGGATTCGTCGCGGTCTTCGACCTCCCCTACTCGATCCGCACCAAGGACCGGTTCAGCAACTGCCGCTACGCCGACGACCACCTGGTCTCCTGCCACTTCGACGAGGACATCCCGGTGGGCACCGGGCTGGCCACCACGCTGAACCTCGAACTCGCCAAGGACACCGCCGCGCCGACCAACCAGTCGGGCTACGCCCAGTTCATGACCACTGCCGACTTCGAGGACCTGACCCGGGTGCGGGCGGCCGTCGGCGCACGAGCGGCCACCCCCGGCAGCGGCCCGAAACTGACTCTGGCCGAGGCACCCAGCAGGGTGCGGCAGGCCGACCAGACCGACGTCGGCCCGGGTAACGAGTACACCGGGTGGACCATCAAGGCCACCGGCACGAACGGCACCGACCTCGCGGCGATCGGCGCCACGCTCAAGGGCGCGGCTGGGGCCGTCGTCACGGCGACCGTCGGCTTCCGGAACAACGGCCCGGCGACGCTAGACAGGACGAACGGAGACTTCGAGGCCGCCACCCACACCGACGTCGAGCTACCGCCGGGCACCACCGCCGTCGGGGTCCCGGACAACTGCTGGTTGCGGCAGGACACCACCCGCACGTACCTGTGCGCCTCGGAGATGCTCCTGGTGGCCGGGCAGACGTACACCGTGAAGTTCCGGCTGCGTATCGACAAGGTCATCCCCAACGCCCGGGGCGCGGTGCGGGTCAACGCGCCGTGCGAGTGCCCCTCCGGCGGCGGCTTCAAGGACGACATCAAACCGGCCAACGACAGGGCCACCATCGTGGTCAACGCGGCCCAGGGCGGCGGTGGCCAAGGTGATGATGACGGTGATAGCGACGGCGGTGGCGGTGGCGGCGGTTCGCTGCCCATCACCGGCGCCCCCACCACTGTGATCGCCGGCATCGGCGCCCTGCTGCTCGTCACCGGTGCGGGCTGCTACCTGCTCGCCCGACGCCACGGCAGCCGCTTCACCGCCTGACCCACCCCGACCCGACCGACGCCCCGCCAGCCCGTACCGGGC
>NZ_JBEYSL010000446.1:0-5627 GCF_040642735.1 Micromonospora sp. NPDC047753
GTGGACGGGGCGGGCGCCTCAACCGGTCGGGGCGCGGGCACCCGGGCCGGCCGGGAGCCGTCGCCGCGCGGGTCCTCGGCGCCGGCGTCGTGGTGACCGCGTCCGGGTAGGGCGGCCACGTGCCGCACGTCGGTCAGGTGCATCGGGCCGTAGCCGCCACTGGTGCTCGGTGTGCCGGCATTGGTGTCCCAACGGGACTCCAGGTAGGAGACGCCGAGCAGCACGACGGCCGGTACGCCGTACTCGGTGGCCGCGTCGGCGTACTGCTGTTGGCGGTCGGTGGTGGGAGCGGCGGCGGCCGGGCCGGCGGAGAGTGGCACCGTTGTCGCGGCGGCGACCACGGTGGCGGCGAGCAGTGCGCGCCAGCCGGTCGACAGGGTTGGATGGTGCATCGAACCCCCTAGATTCTCGCGGAGTGAGGTCAGGTCACCATCGCGCCGTCCGGGAGCTCGCGTCAATACCTTTCCATCTATCGAAGTGTACGGAAAGAATTCTTCACACACGGTCGGTGACCTCGTCCAATCCGTACGGAGTGTCACGGCCGCACGGGTTGCGGATCGGTAACGGGCGTCTCTACTCTGGTCATTTGTCGGCCCGACAGCAGCTCCGCCCACCCCGGGCGGTAACGGACCGACACCGCCGAGTCGTTTCCGAGCGAACCGGGGACCCAGGTCCCTCGGGGTGAATCCGCAGCCACTGCGGTAGGGCGCCGACTTCCCGCCCGAACCCGTCAGCTAACCCGGTAGGCGGTCAGGAAGAAGGAGTACGGAACCCCGGTGGCACTCCATGCCCCGCGGCCGTCGTCCGAGCGGTCGGCATCAGCCGGCCCGGCGTCGATCGTGCCGCGCCCACGCTGGTCCCGCTTCACCACCGCACTCGCCGCGCTGGCCGGCGTCGCCGTCGTTCTGACCGGCAGCGCCACGGCGGCCCACGCCGACCCCTCCGTCGCCGAGATCGAGCGCCAGATCGACGCCGACTGGAACAAGCTCGAACCGATCATCGAACGGCATAACGCCACCCGCATCGACCTCGCCGCGAAGCGCAAGCAGGCAGACGCCCTGGCCGCCCGGATCACTCCGCTCGAGCGCCAGGTCGACGCCGCGATGGACAAGGTCAGCGCCCTTGCCGTACGCGCCTACATGGGTGAGAACGTCTCGACCGTCAACGCGATGCTGGGCAGCCGGTCGCCCAGCGAGGTGGTCGGCCAGCTCGAAATGCTCGACCGCTTCGCGCATGACCAGCAGAAGGACGTACGCCAGGTGGCCGACCTGCGCGACCAACTGGCCGCGCAGAAGGCGCCACTGGACGAGATGGTGGCCCAGCTGACCCGCACGGAAGCTCAGCTGGCGGCGAAGAAGAAGCAGATCAACGACGAGATCGACCGCCTGCAGAAGCTGCGCCTGAAGGTGTACGGCAGCGGCGGCGGCGGTCCGCTGCGCCCGGCGCCCTGCCCGGGTAGCTACCCCGGCGGTGCCGCGGGCACCGCGGTCAAGTTCGCCTGCGCGCAGATCGGCAAGCCCTACGTCTGGGGTGCCGAGGGTCCAAACTCGTACGACTGCTCCGGGCTGATGCTGGCCGCCTGGGCGAAGGCCGGCGTGTCGCTGCCGCACAACGCCGCCGCGCAGAGCCGGGTCACCAAGAACGTCAGCAAGGGTGACCTGCGCCCCGGCGACCTGGTCTTCTACTACAGCGACATCCACCACGTCGGCATGTACGTCGGCGGCGGCTGGGTGGTGCACGCCTCGCAGGCCGGTCAACCGGTCAAGATGAAGAAGGTCGACGACGGCCCGATCCACAGCTATGGCCGTCCAGGCTGACCCAGTGTGACCGAAGGGCCCGTCGCGATCTCCTCGCGGCGGGCCCTCGTCGTTCTGGTCCTAACGGGTGGGCCAGGTGCGCCAGTGCTGCCAGGCGCGGCTGGGTGTCGGCCCCCGCTGGCCCTGGTAGCGCGAGCCGTAGACCACCGAGCCGTACGGGTGCTCGGCCGGCGAGGAGAGCCGGAAGATGCAGAGCTGCCCGATCTTCATGCCCGGCCAGAGGGTGATCGGCAGGTTCGCCACGTTCGAGAGTTCCAGCGTCACGTGACCGGAGAAGCCCGGGTCGATGAAACCGGCGGTGGAGTGCGTGAGCAGCCCGAGCCGGCCCAGGGAGCTCTTGCCCTCCAGCCGGCCGGCGAGCTGGTCACCAAGGGAGATGACCTCCAGCGTCGAGGCGAGCACGAACTCCCCCGGGTGCAGCACGAACGGCTCGCCGTCGGGGACCTCGACCGCCGAGGTCAGGTCGTCCTGCTGCATGGCCGGATCGATGTGGGTGTAGAGGTGGTTGTTGAAGACCCGGAACAGCCGGTCGAGTCGGACGTCGATGCTGGAGGGTTGGACCAGGGTGGGCTCGAACGGCTCCAAGCCCAGCGTGCCGGCCTTGATCTCGGAGACCAGGTCACGGTCGGAGAGCAGCATCGGACCACCATAGCCGCGTTGCCAAAAGTGGCCGGATTCGGTGCTGGACCAGCGCGTCGAGGTCGCTGCTCGTACATTTGTTCGATAGAATGCCCACATGGCTTCCTGGTCCGAATTCGCCGCCGACGAGCCCCGACTCGCCGACGGGATCCGCATTCTCCTTCAGCAGTACGGGCCGGGCTTCGGCTATCTGGCCACGGTCCGTGCCGACGGCGGGCCCCGCGTCCATCCGGTCTCCCCGGTCATCACCGCCGAGGGGCTGTTCTGCTTCATCATCGACTCGCCCAAGCGCCGCGACCTCGAACGTGACGGCCGTTACGCGCTGCACTCGTTCCCTGCGGAGGAGAGCGACGACGAGGCGTACGTGGCAGGTCAGGCCCGCCCGGTGACCGATCCGATCCGGGTGGCGCAGCTGGCGCAGAGCGCCCGGGCCGAGCCGCAGGTCGACTGGCGGCTCTTCGAGTTCACCGTCGACGTGGCCATGCTCACCCGCCGCGAGCAGCACATCGCGGGCATTCCGGGTCTCGGGCCGAGTCGGCCGGCCGTTCGGGTCTGGCTCGACCCAAACGCCCCGTCGGCGGTGGCAGCGCCCCTCGCCGTCCCGCAGACGCGCCCGGCCCTCCTCAGCCGTGACGTGCAGTGCACGGCCGCCTGACCACACGACCGGAAGATCATCGGTGCTGGCTCCGTCACGACGGAGCCGGCACCGATGCGTACGCCCGCCACGCCCGGCGCGCCGCCACTCCCGCATGATCCACTCGACTTCAGCGAAACCGCGGTATCCCGGCGCTCCGGATGCCCCGACTTCCAGGAAACCGAGTGGATCACCCCGGGCGACCCGGGCGGCACGGTCCGCGGACACCTGCGGTCACCGGGGGTGCCTGGGTGCACGGGCTCGATGACTCGGGTACAGTGGTGCCGCTTGCGGGTGTAGTTCAATGGCAGAACATCAGCTTCCCAAGCTGACAGTGCGGGTTCGATTCCCGTCACCCGCTCCACCATGAAGGCCCAGGTCAGGACATGTTCCCGACCTGGCCCTTCATCCATTCCAATCGCTTCTTGCGCTTGCCGTGGGTGGTTGCACGTCAGGAGCGGCACCCGACAACGGATGTACCGCCCTGCCCCGCGCGCCTTCTGCTGATTCACAGTCAGTACGTCGGTCACCTGGTTAGCTGACGTGACGGTCGCCCGTCACCCGCTCCCCGATCGAGGCCCTGGCCGCTGTGACTGCCGTGCCAGCCGGCGCAGATGGTGTGGTGCCTAGCGGGAACTCGCAGACGGTGCGCCAAGGGCTGGTGTCCGGTGTTCCGGCGATGAGCCTGACTCTGTCGATGGCCGCGTTGATCGGCAGGTGCGTGGAGATGGTTTCTGCGGCGTGGCTCAGCGTGGGCTTGGCGGCGTCGTGACCGATGGTCAGGTGCGGCACCACATCGCTGTGCGCCCCGGCATAGGGGGGAGCCTCGGGAAACTGCTGCCACACGGCCGAAGTGAGCTCCCGGAACGGGCGAGCTGGCTGCGGAGCAAGCCAGACGACCGTGTCACCGAACCAGCCGACGTCCGTCAGTGCGACGTCGAACCGAGGGATCCCGGCAATGGTCTCGTGCAGTACGGCCAAGACCTGCTCATCGATCTGCTGCGGAGGCAGGAACGGGTAGAGGACGGTGACGTGCGCTGGCACCCCCCACCCGGCGGCCCGGTCGAGCGATGCCCGGAAGGGGCCCACCGCCTCCTCGGCCTCGGGTATCGGCACGATGAGCGCCGTCTGTGTCGGTTCCATCCCCACAGCTTTCCGCCACGGTCGGTGCCGGTCCACTGGATTCACCACCCGCCAGGAGGCCCGCACCCCCCAGAGGTCGGGCAGTAGGAGGCGTGGTGGGTAAGCGCCCGTTCTCAGTCTCGGGACCGCATTCGGGCAGCGAGGAAGGACGGCCGCTCGGTGAGGCGGGCGTAGGCCACGTTGCGGAACGGCCTCTACCGGTAGTCGGCGAAGATTCGACGTTCCACGCCATCGACGGTTACCGGGCCACCATGCGGAAGAATCCATTGTGGCCTGGTGTGGCCGAACGGCACGCCGGCGCAGACGACCGCCTCGGGGTTGTAGCGGGTCACCACGTCGACGACCGTGTCGCGCTGCTGCTCGCGAAGTCGCGCCCGATCTGCGGCCGGGGGTCGACGGGTGTGGTCGGAGACCGGCGGACGGGCGACCAGGACGGCGTCGACGGCGCTGAGGAGACCGCGTTCACCCAGTGATCGGACGATCCAGCCGACCTCGCGGGCGGGGAGAAGCTCCTCCGAGGTTTCGATGATCAGCACCCCGCCGTTCAGGACCTCCGGGGGGAACGGGAAGCGTCCCGCCGTCAGGATCCACTGGATGACCTCCAGGCAGCCACCCCAGGTGCGGCCGGTGACCGCTCGGGCCGGCCCGTGCCAGCTCCACGGCTCCGTCGATTCGCGCTCTCCGAACGACTTCAACGCCTGCGGATCTGCCCAGTCGACGCCGATGTCCTCGGACTCACCCGGGTCGGTGATCTCCAGACGTTCCCCGGTGAGCAACGCCGCTCGCAGCGACCGGACGTGGACGTCGTCGACGGCAGGCCCGGGGCCGAGGTGCACCTGGGAGGACCCGCCGTAGAAGCTGGCGATGCCGAGTCCCCAGAGCCAGTGGTGCAGGTTGGTGTTGTCGCTGGTGCCGAGGAACGGCTTCGGGTCGGCACGGGCCAGGTCGGCGTCCAGGTGGGGAATGACGGTGATCTGGTCCTCACCGCCGATGACGGCGAGAATGCCGCGTACCCGGGGGTCCGCGAAGGCGGCGTTGATGTCCGCCGCACGCGCTGCCGCGGTCGCACCCACCTGGCGGGTGGTGGGGTATTCGACAGGTACGAGGCCGGTCAGGTCGGCAAGCCGTCGCATGGCCTGCTCGTGGATCACCGGAAAGGCACCGGCGGCGGCGAAGGACGGTGAGAGGACCGCGAGGTGGTCCCCGGGACGCGCCTTTCGGGGACGAACAAGCTCATGCTCCATGTCGAGATCCAACAGGTGCGGCGGTCCGTACGCGACTCATTTCGGCCCATGCCTGAGCTTGATCTTTAACCTGTGCGGCGTGGCCTTGGGGTATTCGAAGTGTTCGTTTTCTTTGTGTCGCGTTTCGGTTTTGTGCTGGTGGCGGTGGTG
>NZ_JBEYSL010000447.1:0-5625 GCF_040642735.1 Micromonospora sp. NPDC047753
CACGCCACTCGACACTCTTGCCCGTCCCGACGCTCTTCCGATCTGGCCTGTCGTGCCCGGCCCAGCCTGTCGTGCCCGGTCCAGCCTGTCGTGCCCGGCCCAGCCTGTCGTGCCCGGTCCAGCCTGTCGTGCCCGGCCCCGGATCGGGCCCGTCGCAGCTTGATCCACTCGGTTTCCGTGATGTCGCGGTGTCCCGTGCGCTCGGACACCCCGACATCATGAAATCCGAGTCGATCACGCGCGTGGGTGCTGCCCGGCTGGCCCGGCCATCGCACCCGCTCAGGGCGACGGCCTCAGGGCCAAGCCCCCGGGACCAAGCGACCCGGGACCAACCCCACCCGAGGGCCAGACCCACCCGAGGGCCAGACCCACCCGAGGGCCAGCCCCACCCGAGGGCCAGCCCCACCCGAGGGCCAGCCCCACCCGAGGGCCAGCCCCACCCGAGGGCCAGCCCCACCCGAGGGCCAGCCCCGGGGACAAGGCCAACCCCGGGCATCAGCGGGACTTGAAGGGGTCAGGGCTGCGGGGGCGGGGGCGTGAACACGCCCAGGTGGTTGCCGGCCGGGTCGAGGAGGTGGGCCAACCGGAGACCGCTCGGTGCCGTACGCGCTGGTACCAGGACCCGGCCGCCGGCAGCTTCGGCCTGTCGGCAGGTCTCTGCCACGTCGGCGACTTCGGCATAGAACACCGCGTAGTTCGGCGACGTTCCGTCGGTCGCCCGGATCGCCCCGCCGATCCCGGTGTCCCCGCCGGCCCCGGTCACGCGGTAGGACCCGCCGTTGGGCGAGCCCTGCTCCTCGAAGGTCCAGCCGAACAGCTCTCCGTAGAACCGCTCCGCGTCCTCGGGCCGGTCGGTGCCGATCTCGAACCAGGTGATGGGCGTGGTGGACCTGGACATCTACTGCCTCCAGAATATTTCGTGCCGGCCGCTCGGCCGTCGTCTGGAGCAGTCTCAGGGCCGTTGGCGACAGCGTCCTGTCGGTGTTTCCGGATCACCCGGCGGGTTTCTCGGTGACGAGACCCAGCCCGCCGCGCCGCGGACGGGTCTCGGATCAGGCCGTCGAGCCGAGCCCGCTTCAGACCTTGCCGAAGCGCCGAGCCCGTTCCAGACCAGGCCGCCGAGCGCCGAGCCCGCTTCAGACCAGGCTCAGCGGGCGGACCCGCTCGTGCGGGATGTCGAGATCCGTCAGGCGTAGCTCCCGGGCCACCACGTCGGGCAGCGCCCACACGCTCAGGATCCGGTCGGTACGGAAGCACCGCAGCTCGTCGCGCAGACGGCACCAGGCGACCAGGTACCAGTGTCGGGAGTTACCGAGGTAGCCGAGTGGCTCGACGTCACGGGTCGAGTCGGCGCCGCCACGGTCGGCGTACCGGATGCGCAGCACCCGCCGCGCGGTGACCGCGTCGGCGACGGTGGCCGGGACGGGCGCGGCCGGCCCGTCGCCGATCAGGTGCACCCGGTCGGCGAGGCGGTGTGCCTCGGCGGCATCGGCGGCCGGCAGCACCGCCACCAGCTTGCGCAGCGCGGTGGCGGCCGGCCCGGCGAACGGCGAGCCGGCAAGCCGGTGCAGCGCCACGGCCATCGCCACCGCCTCGGCGGCGGTCAGGTTGACCGGCGGCAGGGTGCGGGCGCGGTCCAGGACGTAGCCGCCGGTGCGCCCGGGCTCAGCCCAGATCGGCACCCCGGCCTCCTGCAACGCGCCGAGGTCCCGTTCGATGGTCCGGCTGCTCACCTCGAAACGCGCGGCCAGCCAGCGGGCGCTGCGCGGCCGTGGTGACACCGCCCGCAGCTCCTCGACCAGCGCGTAGAGGCGATCGGTGCGGTTCATACCCGGCACGCTACGGCCGAGGTACGACGCCCTGCGTCGACCGCCCACAGCCGCGAGCGGCCCACCGGCCAGAGATCTTGGACACTTTCCGTCAGGTCATGACGGAAAGTGTCCAAGATCTGCACGCCCACCCACAGACGCCGGCCCACGAACGCCCCACCCACAGACGCCGGCCCACGCACGCCCGGCCACGGACGACCGGCCACGGACGAGCGGCCACGGACGAGCGGCCACGGACGAGCGGCCGCCCGCCAACGACCGGCCATGGACGCCCGCCCACGGACGAGCGGCCGACTGCCAACGACCCCGGCCACGGACCACCTCACGGGCGCCCGCCCACGGACGCCCAGCGGCCCACCAACGACCGGCCACGCACGACGGCCACGCACGACCAGCCACGCACGACCGGCCGCCAACGACCAGCCACGCACGACCGGCCGCGCACGACGGAACGCAGGCGCACCGCCCGCGTGGTGACGCGGGAAGTGGCCGTCAGGCGATGCAGGCGCAGACGATCAGCGCGGCCCCGAAGTGGGTGGCGGCGCTGACCCGGGCAGCCGGGTGCGGCTCGGGCGAGCAGATGACCTCGCCGAGCTTGCCGGGGGTGAGCAGGTCCAGCACCACGAAGGCCAGCGCCATGATCGCCAACCCGACCAGTCCGAAGACCACGGTGGAGGCGATCCCCTTGCCGAAGTCGCTGTAGCTGGTCAGGATCGCGGTGAAGACGATCCCGGCGATGCCGAGCTGGTTGGCGGCGAGCAGCAACCCCGCGTTGGCGTTGCGCTCGACCCAGATCAGGTCTCGCAGCCGGCCCGGGGTGAGCAGGTCGACGAGCCCGAAGCCGGCGGCCATGAGGCCGACGCCGACGATCCCGAAAACGACGCTCTGCCAGGCACCGCTGAACAGATCCTCCAGCACCGACTTGCCTCCCGACTCTCCGCCCGGAGGGGTACCGGCGCGGTGATCGAGACGATAGCGGCAGCGCGCAACGGCGTCAGCCCCTGCGTCTACAGGGCCAGGTCAACCAGGCACCGCGGCGGCAGGGCCTGCAATACTCCGCCCCCACCATCGACGGTGAGGCCAGCCCGGGTGCGGTCGCCGTGGAGCAGGCCGAACAGCAGGCACCGGCGCTCGGTGTGGGCCGACCGGCTCCGGGTGCTCCGGCGGCACCGGGGCGGAGCGCGCCGTCCGCGCCGCAGCGGCCGGCATCCGGGTTGCGTGGCCCGGCTGTTCCGTCGGCTGCTGCCCGTCGGCCGGCACCGAACCAGGCGGAGGCGAGCAACGGCCCGTCCCGCAACGCGCCGTGCCCGTGTGGCTCGGGCCGCAAGTACAAGCGCTGCCACGGCGCGCCCAACGGCGGCAACTGACCAACAGCAGCTGCACCGACAGCGTCTGACCGACGGGTCCCGGCCGACCAGGCCGGGGCCCGTCGGTGTTCTTGTGAGCCTCGCCGCCGTGTGGGGCAGGCGGGTCAGAGCACGTGCAGGGCGACGCAGAGCCAGCGGCCCCGGCGATGTTCGAGGCGCAAAGCCATCGCCCAACTTCGGCCGCCCGCGCCGGTGAGGACGGCTGCCGCCTCCACTGCGGTCTCCCGGGGCTCACAGACCCGCAGGCGTAGCAGCCGGACCAGCGGCCGGCCGCTACGGCGGCGGGATGTCCCGGCCCGGCCGGATGCGCGGGCGAGCTCGGTCAGCAGGTCGCCCGCTCGGGCCGGGTCGAGCAGCGCTCGCACCTGGGTCGGTGAACGGTAGCCGTTGACCACCTCCAGGCAGGTGCCGACGAAGCGGTGCGCGGCCCGGGTGGTTTCCGGTGCGGTCGACGGCGGCAACGACGCGACCGGGTGGGTGGTGGACCGGCTGGGCACCGGGCGCAGGGCTGCTCGCCGCTCCGCCGGCCGAACCGGGCTGGGTCGGGTGGAGGCGAACAGGTCGAGGGCGAGTTGACCGTCGGTCGGCCCCGGCCAGTACGACCCGTCGCTCTCGTCCACGTAGGGCGGGTCGAAGGGCGGAACGGGGCGTAGCCGCACTGGTGGTCGGGAAGGACCGGGTCGCGCTCCGCTCATCAGGGCCCCTTCGATCTTGCGTTTGCCTACGTTTGCCTCCGACTAGTTCGATTCTGAGTGACGGAACGGCCTCGGTCAATGGCTTCGCGGTGGCCTCGACCCGACAAAGGGCATGATCCACTCGGGTTCCTTGATGACGCGGTGTCCGAGCGGCCTCAATGCCCCGACTTCCGCGAAACCGAGTGGATCATGCCGTCGGCGGGCGTCGGCGGGCGTCGGCGGGCGTCGGCGGGCCTCGGCGGGGCTCGACGGGGCTCGGCGCGCGGGATGGACGGGTGGGGCGGGGCGCTGCTACTCCGGGTCGCGGTCGACCAGCGGGTTGCTCTGCACCCAGTCTGCCGTTTCATCGTATTTGCGCGCTATGTACTCCTCCAGCCGCGTGCGCTCGACGCGCCACTGGCCGCGCCCGCCGATCTTGATCGCCGGCAGTTCACCGCTGCGCACCATGTGGTAGACCTGCGAGTCCGACACGTTGAGCTCGGCGGCCACGTCGGAGAGCAGCAGGAACCTGGGTTCCACAGAAACTCCCGGGGTTGATGTCGTTTGGCTCAGTTTGCCACCGACAGACCCCGCCGCCCAGCGCCGCACCGGTCCGGTGGCCGACCAACCCGCGCGGGACACACCGGCGGGAAACTTCCTCCGGCCGGAGCCGGGGTGTATGACGGTCACGGCGTGCGGCATGATCTGCGCCCGTGCCGGCGGCCGCCGGTGGAGGACGACGCGGGGAGACGACCGGTGACCGACGAGCTTGTCCGGGTGTACGTGCCGGCGACCGTACCGATGCTGGCCCGGCTTCGCGAGGAGGGGCTGGCCGCCGACCAGGCGCACGCCGTGACTCCGGCGCTTCGTGAGTGGTACGCCGAGGGTGACGAGGAGGAGTTGGAGTATGTCGCCTTCACCCGCGCAGCCCAGGACGCCCTGCACCTGCTCCGGGCCGATCCGACCGCTCCCCGGCGTCGCGTCGTCGTCTCGGTCGACCTGCCGTCGGCGGCGGTCGGGCGCGCTGACGGTGAGCTCGGCTCCAGCTCTGTGGCGTTGACCAACGCCGTGCCGGTGGGCGCCGTCGCGGCCATCCACGTGGATGGCGCGGACGCGGCCGAGGAGGTCGGCGCGGCTGCCGACGTGGTGGCCGAGGCGGCGGCTGGTGACCCGGACGCCCAGTTCACCGTCGACGGCGCCGAGGACCACGAACTGGAGTGGTACGACGTGACGGAGCTGGACCAGCTTCTCCACGCCACCGACTGACCGGGAACACCGGCCCAGACCGCCCGAGCTGCCCCCGGCGCCGATCATGGAGTTGTGGTGGTGAGCATAAGCCGCCCAGGCGGGTGAACCGCCCACCACAACTCCATGATCGACCGGGGAAGGGGGGCGGCTCAGCGCGTTGGGTCTGCTTTTGCCTGGTCGGCGTCGGAGGTCTCAGGTGCGTCGAACGTCTCGGCCGGGTCGGCGTCGAACGCCTTGGCGTAGCCCGGCTTGTCGTCCGCCGGGTCGACCTGGGCCGCGACCGGGTTCGGGTCGTGGGTGGGTTCGTCGTCGTCGCTGTGGGCGGGGCTGAGCGTGCGGCCGAACGCGATGAGCGCGGTCAGCGCCCCCACGAAGAGCACCCAGATGCCGTTGTCGACCCGCGAGGTGCCCAGCGAGGTCTGGGCCACCGCGTCGGCCTCACTGAGCGCGCTGGCGAGGTCGAGCAGCGACCGGCCGCCAACCCTGATGATCACTTCGGCGAGCAGC
>NZ_JBEYSL010000448.1:0-5595 GCF_040642735.1 Micromonospora sp. NPDC047753
CGTGACCGCCCCGGGCCGCCGGCGTGACCTGGCGCGCACACGCGGCCAGCGGCCCGCCCGCGCCACCGGCGCGGGCGTCGCCGCGGCCACCTGCTCCAGCTGGTCGCGGGCCTCCTGCGCGGAGAGGCGCTGGCGGGGGTTGCGCAGCAGGAGACCGGTGATCGCGGGTTCGAGCGGCAGGACGGTCATCCGGTCCGGCGCTTCGGTGGCCAGGGCGGCAAGCATGGCCAGGGTCGATGGCCGGCTCCATGGCGGACGGCCCTCCGCAGCCAGGTAGAGCGTCGCGCCGAGGGCCCACAGGTCGGTCGCGGGGGTGGCCCTACCGTCGCGGGCGCGCTCCGGTGCGGTGTACTGGACCGTCGACAGGCTCCCCGCGGTGACGGTAGCGGGATCCCGGGAGTCGAAGATCGACAGACCGAATCCACCGAGCATGACCCGCCCGTCGTCGGCGAACAGCACGTTCTGCGGCCGGACCTCCCGATGCGTCACTCCCCTCGCGTGGGCGGCACTCAGTGCCGCGATCAAATGCAGGCCGACCCGCGCCACCTCGGCCGGCGCCAGCGGACCGTCGCTGACAACCATCTCGGACAGGGAACGGGAGGGCACGTGCTCCATGACGAGCCACAGATATCCGTCGGTGCTCAGCACGTCCCACATCGCGACCACGCCCGGATGATCCAGACCGGCCAGGCCGCGTACCTCCCCGAGCGTTCTGTCCCGCAGCCGGGACCGCTCCGCGTCGCTCACCCAGCCCGGGAGGGTGATCTGCTTGAGAGCGACGTGCCGATCAAGCACCTCGTCGCGTGCCAGCCAGACGCGTCCCGAGGTCGCGGTGTCCCCGATCAGCAGAAGCCTGCGGTACCGGCCGGCGAGCAGCTCGTCATCCATGCGGGTGATTCGGAGCGGTCCCCCGTCCGGATGGGCGGGGTGACCAGAAGCACCAGGTTCGGGCATCGGACAGGGCTGGGCCGCACGCCGACGTGACGGCGGCCGGCCCAGCCCAACTCAGCTCAGCGCCACCGTGCCCACGATCCGAGTGGGGGCGACGGAACCACCGACGGGCTCGTTGGACACCCCGAACGTGCCCGCCTCGCCGACCGGGCCGATGACAGTGGTCGACGCCCTGTCCCCCTCGGCGAGCTGTCCCACCTTGCGGGGCTCACTTCCCCGGATGAGCCAGAGCTCATAGATCCGCCCGGCACCGGGCGCGGGAAGGTCGCGCAGCAGCACCACACCGCGGTCGCGGTCACGGGAGACAACCACCGTGGCGGCACCACCGGGCGGCAACGACCGCTCGAACACCCGGGCGTCCGGGGCGTCCAGGACGGCGGCGATCTGCCGGGCCTGGTCGCTGCTGGCCTGCTCGTCGCTGATCCGATCGTTGCTGACGGTCCAGGTGACCGCGCTCGCGCCACCGGCGACGAGAACGGCTGCGGCGGCGGCCACCGTGAGCTGTCGCCACCTGCCTGCCTGCCGTCCGCCGCTGGCACCCGCGGAGCTGACGCGCAGTTGCGGGGTCCGGGCCGCCTGAGCGAGGGTCCGCTCCCGCAGACCCGCCGGGGTCGCCGGGGTCGCCTCGATGACGGCGTCGTCGGCGAGGCGCGCGACGGTCTCCCGCAACTCGGCCACCTCGACGCGGCACGGCTCGCACTCGGCCAGGTGCCGCTCGAACGCAGCCCGCTCAACGTCGTCGACCGCGTCCAGGACGTACGCACCAGCGAGGGTGTGAACATCGGCGCTCATGCCCGTCCCTCCATCTCGATGCCCAGGCAGTCGCGCATCCGGATGAGTCCGTCGCGCATCCGCGTCTTCACCGTCGGCAGCGGCGTCTGCAACTTCTCGGCGACCTCTCGGTAGGTGTGACCGCCGTAGTAGGCCAGGGTCACCGACTCCCGCTGCACCGGCGTCAACCGGCCCAGGCACCGGCGGACCTGCTCCCGCTCCAACCGGGCACTGACGTCCTCGACCACCTCGTCGTAGGGGACGTGTGTCTCGGTCGCGGCAACCCGCAGAGCACGGTCGGTGTGAGCCTGTTCGGAGCGCACCCGGTCCACCGCGCGGCGGTGCGCCATGGTGAGGATCCACGCCGAGGCCGATCCCCGGCCGGCGTCGAAGCGCCCGGCGGTGCGCCACACCTCGACCATCACCTCCTGCGTCACCTCCTCCGCCTGCGCCGGATCGCGGACGACCCGCCGGGCCAGCCCGAGGACCCTGCCCGCCACGGCGTCGTACAGCATGGCGAACGCCGCCTCGTCGCCCCGCGCCACCCGCGTCAGCAACTCGTCGGCGTTCGGTGGGGTCGCGGTGTCCGGCGGCACTGCTCGCAACCGCCGCCCCTGTTCCGGGTCGCCGCTCATTCTCGGCATGTCCTCTCCCTGTGCTGTCGACGGCTCGGTGTGCCGCCGCACTCGTGTCTAGGCGGGACGAGCGTGGGCGAGGCGCGCGTAGACGATGACATTGTCGCGGTAGTGCTGGGTGCTGTCGTCGAACTCGCCGCCGCAGGTGATCAGGCGTAACGCCGCATGGTCGGTCGCCCCGTACACCTCGGCGGTGGGGAAGCGGTCCTTGGGATGCTGCTCGACCCTGGTGACGGTGAACATCGCGGTGCTGCCATCCTGACGATCGACGGTGATCCCGGCGCCGACAGGCAGCTTGCCCAGGTCGAAGAACGTCCCGCGGCGGCCCTTCCAGTTGACGTGCCCGGCCAGCACGGCCGGGCCGAGAGCGCCGGGCGTCGGCGCCTTCGTGAACCAGCCCACATCGGTGGCGCTGTCCGGAACCTGCATCGCACCGTCCGACTGCAGACCGAGCGCGACGATGGCGGCGGTGGCCTTCAGCGACGCGATCGACACCCGCGTCGGCGGTGAACCGGCCATCAGCGGTCCCGAGGTCAACTCGCCGGGCCCGCTCGCCGGGACAGGAGACGCGTTCGCGGCTGGTGCCGCAGCGGACCTGTCGGGTCTGGGCGGGTCGCCGCCCCGCTCGGCGACTGCGACACCGATCGTCAGGACCGCCGTCACGGTGAGGATGCCGGCCGCCGCCAGGAGCGCGTGACGCCCCCGGCGACGGCCAGCCGGCGCTGGTTCGCCACCGTTGTCCATCATGATCGCCGTCGGCTCAGCGCTCGCCGGCGAGCCGACGACGCGCGACGACCGCACCGGCGGCGCCGAGCAACGCGAGACCACCCACGGCGTAGATCATCATCGGCGATCCGCCGGAGGTGCTGCCATCTCCGGTGGCGACACCCCCCGCGGGTACGGAGCCGGCGGCCGCGCCGCTGACCATGCCGCACGTCGCGGGGTCGGTGGCCTCGGCGGGGATGCCGTTGACGCCGACGGACTTGGCGAACGTCGACTCGCCGAGCGCTTCCATGTCGTACTTGCCGTTCTTGTTGGCGTCGATGCCGTGCTGCACGAGGTGCAGGTCCTTCAGGTGCGCGATAGTGCCCTGGGGCAGGTCCCCGGCGGGGATGGTGCGCTCGTAGCTGAGGTTGCCGTTCGCGTCGGCCGTCGGCATCCGATCCACCGCCAGGCCGCTGGCCTTGGTCGTGTCCCCGGTGGTGGTCAACGAGATGAAGATGTCCCCGTACATCTTGAGGCCCTCCTCGGTGCTGACGAAGCCGTTGCCGTTGGCGTCGGCGGACTTGTCCGGGCAGTGGAAGTCCATGCCGTTCGCTGCGCCGTGCACGTGCTGGGCGTGCGGCGAGTTCGGCGTCATGCCCTTCGACCGGATCATGACCTTCAGGTCACCGCCGCTCGTAGCGGTCAACGTGGCGGTTCCGGTGGCACCGGTCTCGTTGAGGTCCTGCAGCTGGACCTGCACGCTCTCGTCGGCGTACGCGACCCCCGGAAACGCGAGGAACAGGGCGGCTGCGGGCACGGTGAGCAGGGCTCGGGACAATCTCACAACAAATCTCCGTCTCCGCCTGGGTACGGCGTCGATGCTCAGGTGCTGTCGTGAGGGATTCGTCGCCTCCGGTCCACCGGATTGGTCCCGGCCCGGATTGTTTTTCCGGCCCGGACGGCGAACCGTCGGACGGACCAGTTCAGGTGATGGTCACTGTCGTGCTGTGCCAGCCGGTCGCGCCGTCCGGGAAGGGCGCGGCCCGTTGATCGGTCTGGGTCGCGCCGGTGGCATCGGTGGCCCGCACGCGCAGGGTGTGGCTGCCGGGGGTGGCGTCCCACCGGTAGGTCCACTGCCGCCACAGGTCCGCTGAGGGGCCGTCGGCGAGACGGGCCTGCCGCCACGGCCCGTCGTCGATCTGCACCTCGACGGCGGTGATCCCGCGACGTTGCGCCCAGGCGACACCGGCGATCATGACGGGACCGGAGCGCCGTTGGGCGAAGGGTTTCGGGGTGTCGATGCGGGATGCGGTCTTCACGGGCGCCTCGGCGGCCCACCCGCGCTGCACCCAGTAGGGATCGAACGCGTCGAAGGTGGTCACCTGCATGGAGGTGAGCCACTTGCAGGCGCCGACATAGCCGTAGAGGCCGGGGACGAGCATGCGGACGGGAAAGCCGTGCTCCAGGGGCAGGGGTTCGCCGTTCATGGCCACGGCCAACAGCGCGTCGCGACCGTCGAGGATCGCCTGAAGCGGGGTGCCGATGGTCATGCCCTCCACGGAACGGCTGACGAGCTGATTCTGCCCGGCGCGGATGCCGGCCTCGCGTAGCAGTGGGGCCAGGGGGATCCCCGTCCAACGGGCGGTGCCGATGTAGGGGCCGCCGACCTCGTTGGAGACGCAGTTGAGGGTGATGTCGCGCTCCACCACACCGCGGGCGAGGAGGTCGTCGAATGTCCAGGTACGGGGCCGATCGACCGCTCCACCCAGGGTCAGCCGCCAGGTTTCCGCGTCGACCTGCGGGACGGTGAGGGCGGTGTCGACCCGGTAGAAGTCCCGGTTGGGGGTGAGGAACGCCGAGACGCCGTCCACCCCAGCGGAGACGCCGCCGGGCAGCGGCGGCGCGGGTTGCCTGGGAGGCGGTATGCGAACGGCCGCGCGGGAACGGGCGCCTGCGGCTCTGCCGCGCCCGACAGTCTGGCCGATGGTCGCCGTGGCGCCGGCGGTGACCGCTGCTCCCGCCGCCGTGGCCAGAAACTGGCGGCGGTTGAGCAGCCGCGGGCGACCCGAGCCAGGAACCGGGAGCGTCCGAGCGGCGTGTGCCACCACCAGCATCGCGGTCATCCCGATGCCGGCCCCCGCCAGTACCGGCAGGACGTCCACGAGTGTCGCCGTCGGGCGGGACAGGGCAGCGGCGACACCGACGGCAGCGAACGCGGCAAGGCCCGCCAGACCATAACGGCGTCGTCGTAACGTCGCCACGCCGAGCAGGACCGCGCTCAGCGCCAGCACTGCGTAGACGCCGGCGAGGAGAGCGACCTTGTCGTTGCTGCCGAAGGAGCGGATGGCGAATGCCTTGACCGGTTGCGGTGCCAGATCCACAGCGGCACTACCGACTGTCAGCACCGGATCGGCGGCCGGATCGACCAGCGCCGCGACGAGGTGGGCCACGCCGAGGGCGACCCCGGCGCTCAGCACGCCGACGACGAGGCCGCGGATGGCTGTCATGCTTCGGGACGGCCCCGGCCGGCGGT
>NZ_JBEYSL010000449.1:0-5576 GCF_040642735.1 Micromonospora sp. NPDC047753
TGGTCGTACCGCCTGCTGACCGAGTCGACGGCCCGGCTCTTCCGGCTGGTTGGCGGCAGCACGGACCTGACAATCAGTACGGCGGCCGGGGCCAGCCTCGCCGGCGTCGAGCGCCGGCAGGTCCGGGCGGCGTTCGCCGAACTCGCCGACGCGCACCTGGTGCTGGAGCGTGGTCCGGACCGGTGCGGGATGCACGACCTGCTGCGGGCCTTCGCGGCCGAGCTTTCCGGCGAGCAGGACCGGACCGGCGACCGGGCTGAGGCGCGGGGTCGGCTCTTCGACCACTACCTGCACAGCGCGCACGCTGCTGCCGTGCTGCTGCACCCACACTGGGACCCGATCGCGCTGCCGCCAGCTGTTACCGGGGTTCGACCGGAGAAGATCAGCGATCACGACGAGGCGGCGGCGTGGTTCACCCGGGAGCGGGAGGTGCTGATCGCACTGGTCGAGCGGTGCGCGACCAGCGGGTTCGAACGGCACGCCTGGCAACTGGCCTGGAGTTTGACCATCTTTCTGGACCGGCAGGGCGGCTGGCACGACCAACTGGCGGTGCAGCGTACGGCGCTGGTCGCCGCGCGGCGCGGTGGCGACTCGGCCGGGCAGGCGCACGCGCACCGCAGTCTGGCCCGGGCCCAGGCCCGGCTGGGCCAGCTCGACGAGGCACCCGGTCAGCTTCAGCGGGCACTGGAGCTCTTCCGGGCCCTCGACGACCCGGCCAACCAGGGGCACACCTGCCTGGACCTGGCCGAGATGGCCGACCGGCAGGGCCGGCGCGCAGAGGTGGTCCAGCACGCGGAGGCGGCGCTGACGTTGTACCGCACCGCCGGACACCGGTACGGGCAGGCGATGGCGTTGAACGCGATCGGTTGGTACCGCGCCCAACTGGGTGAGCACGATGCCGCGATCGAGGCGTGTCGGCAGGGCCTGGCGCTGTTGCGGGAGTTCGACGACCGCCAGGGTGAGGCCCCGACCTGGGACACTCTCGGGTACGCGCAGCACCGCGCGGGGCGACCGGCAGAGGCGGTCGGCTCGTACCGGCACGCGGTGGAGCTGTACCGGGAGTTCCGGGACCGGTACTACGAGGCGGACACGCTCGGGCACCTGGCCGAGGCGCAGGCCGAGGCCGGCGATCCGGCCGGGGCGGCCCGGAGCTGGCGGGCGGCGTTGCGCCTGCTCGACGACCTCGGGCACCCGGACGCGGAGCGCATCCGTCGTCGGCTCACGGACGCCGACCGGCTGTGACCGGCCGGCGACCAGCCGCCGAACGACTGGCAGAGCGTCTTCGGTGGTCCGGCCTGGACCCGGACAGTCGACGCCGACGGACAGCCCGGCCAGTGGTACCTGCACCTGTTCGACACCGGGCAGCCGGACCTCAACTGGGACAACCCGGAGGTGCACGCGGAGTTCCTGGACGTGCTGCGCTTCTGGTTGGACCGCGGGGTGGACGGCTTCCGGGTCGACGTCGCGCACGGCCTCATCAAGCAGGCCGACCTGGCCGACTGGCAGGAGCCGCAGGAGATCCTCTCCGGCAACGAGATCGACAAGCCCCGCCCGCCGATGTGGGACCAGGACGGCGTGCACGAGATCTACCGGCAGTGGCGGCAGGTGTTGGACAGCTACCCCGGCGAGCGGGTGCTGGTCGCCGAGGCCTGGGTGGAACCGGCCGAGCGGCTGGCCCGCTACGTCCGCCCGGACGAGATGCACCAGGCGTTCAACTTCGAGTACCTGCTCGCCGCGTGGAGCGCACCGGCGCAGTACGCGGTGATCACCCGTTCGTTGGAGGCGACCGACTCGGTCGGCGCACCGACCACCTGGGTGCTGTCCAACCACGACGTGGTGCGGCACGCCTCCCGGCTCGGCCTGCCGATCGGCACCGTACGCCCCAACGGCATCGGCATCGGCGACCCGCAGCCGGACGCCGCACTCGGTCTGCGCCGGGCCCGGGCGGCCACCCTGCTGATGCTGGCGCTGCCCGGCTCGGCGTACCTCTACCAGGGTGAGGAGCTGGGGCTGCCCGAGCACACCACCCTGCCCGACGAGGCCCGGCAGGACCCGACCTGGGCACGCAGCGGGCACACCCAGCGCGGCCGGGACGGCTGCCGGGTGCCGATCCCGTGGGAGGCCGACGCCCCGTCGTACGGCTTCGGGCCGACCGACGCGAGCTGGTTGCCGCAGCCCGCGCTCTGGGCGGAGTACGCGCTGGACCGCCAGCGCGACGTGCCCGGTTCGACGTACGAGCTGTACCGCACGGCGTTGCGGTTGCGCCGTGCCCACGGGCTGGGTCGCGGCACCCTGGAGTGGTTGTCCTCGGGCGACGACGTGCTGAGCTTCCGCAACGGTGAGCTGACCGTGCTGACCAACTTCGGTGCCGCCCCGGTGCCGGTGCCGGCCAACGCCGAGGTGCTCGCCGCCAGCGCGCCCCTGGACGACGACGGTGCGCTCCCGGCCGACGTCACCGTCTGGCTGCGAGGCTGATCCAAACGCCGTGAGGGGCCAAGATCCGCGCAACATCAGGGATGTTGGCCCCTCACGCTCGCCCAAGGCAGCACTTTCCCTGATGTTGCGCGGATCAGGGAGAGTAGGTCGGCGGTCAGAGGCGGTCGGCCCGGGTGTGCAGCAGGTCGTGCACGTTGTCGATGTCCGCCGGTGAGGTTCGCGAGGCGAGCCAGTACATGACCCCCGTCGGGATGAAGAAGAGCTGGAACGCGGCCAGCCCGACGGCGAAGTTCAGCGGTGGCGGGAACGCCGCTCGCAGCGCCTGGAAGGCCACCCCGACCAGCCCGTTCCCGGCGGCGCGACCGACCCCGTTCACCAGGTTGCCCAGGCTGTAGACAGTACCCCGGTGCTCCGGTGGGTTGACATCGGCGATCAACGCGAACCAGTTCGGCGAGTTGGCCGAGGTCAACGCGAGCGCCACGACGGCGGTGAGCAGGCTCAGCCCGACCGACGGCTCGGTGAACACACTGGCCAGTACCGCACCCACCACCGCGCCGCCGCTCGCGCCGTCCGGCACGTCGATGGTCACCGGCACGAAGAACAGCACCAGGTAGAACGGCAGCGCGGCGAGGATGCCGATCGAGGCGACGAGTGCCCGCCCCCGCGGGGTACGCCGTTGCACGGCGTCACCGATCAGCCCGCCCACGATGGACAGCACCCCACCGAGCTGGAACAGCGTGGCGAAGACGCTGCCCACCACCACAGCTGTCGACGTGGAATAGCCCTGGGCCTCGGCCCGTTCGGCGAACAGCACCGGCAGCCAGACCAACGAGCCGAACGCGGCCTGCGCGGTCAGACCCTGCAGGATCAGCCACCGGTTGGTCCGCCGAGCCAGGATGCGCGGCAGGTCGGCGCGGCTGATCCGGTAGTCGTACTCGGCGCCGGCGTCCAACCTGCCGGCCAGTTCCGGCTCGCTCTGGCCACGCCGGACGTCGTACGTGAACAGGTAGGCCACCGTGGCGACGAGGCCGACGCCGGTCAACAGCAGGAACGGCCGACGCCAGTCGGCAGCCCCGAGCAGCCCGCCGAGGAGAGTCCCCGCGAGGGTGCCGACCCCCTGGGAGAGCCCCCAGAAGCTCATCACCAGCCCGCGTCGGGTCGGCGAGATCAGGTCGGTCACCACGGAGAAACCCACCGAGCCGACCGCGCCGAGACCGACCGCCGCGACCAGTTGCGCGGCCAGGAACGTCAGGTAGCCGCCGGCGAGCGCGCTGCCGCCGGTGCCCGCCGCCCAGAGCAGGGTGCCCACCATGAGCAGCGGTTTACGGTTGGTGTGGTCACCGACGTACGCCCAGCCGACCGCCGCGACCGCGCTGACCAGGAAGCTGACCGCGGTGACCACGCCGAGCAGCCGACCGGACACGTCGAACGCGTCGGAGATCGGGCCGTACAGCGGGGGGACCAGCCCGATCGCCACGTTGTCCAGCGAGGCGAGCAGCACGAACACCACCACGCTGTACAACCGGTGCGCCCGCCCACCGCCCCGACCATGCGGGCGCAGGCCGGGCCCGCCACTGGTCACCGTCATGACCGGCAGCCAACCAGACCGCGTGCAGGACGTCGTCACGCGGGTGGGTGCCGGTCACCGTCGACCGGCACCCACCCGCGCGTCGATCCCCACGGTCAGCGCCGGTCGAGCACCAACCCGCGGGCCGCGGCGTACTGGTCGCGCACGGCGGGGACGGCCGCCGCCGCGTACTCCTCGGTGCCCTCGACCGCCCAGACCGGCGGCGCGTCGCCGCCGAGGGCGACCCAGGCGGCCTGGCGGGCGGCACCGTCGGCGACGTACTCCCCGGCCGGCGGGACGACGACCGGGCAGCCGAAGACCTGCGGGGCGATCTGCCGCACCGCGGCCGACCGGGCCCCACCGCCGATCAGAATGACCCGGCGAGCGGTAGCGCCCTGCGCGGTCAGCGCGTCCAACCCGTCGGCGAGCGCGCAGAGCATGCCCTCCACGGCGGCCCGCGCCAGGTGCGCGGGGGTCGACGTACGCAGGGTCAGGCCGTGCACCGCACCGGTGGCGAGCGGTCGGTTCGGCGTCCGCTCACCCTCCAGGTAGGGCACCATGACCAGCCCGTCCGCCCCGGCTGGCGCGGAGAGCGCCAGCTCGGCCAGCTCGTCCAGGTTGACGCCGAGCATCGCCGCGGCGGCGTCCAGCACCCGGGCCGCGTTGAGCGTGGCGACCAGCGGCAGGAAGCGACCGGACGCGTCGGCGAAGCCCGCCACCGCACCACTCTCGTCAGCGGCGGGCACGTCGGCGACGCTGAACACGGTGCCGGAGGTGCCGATCGAGACGATCACGTCACCGGGCCCGGCGCCGACACCGAGCGCGGCGGCGGCGTTGTCCCCGGTGCCCGCGCCCAGCAGGGCCCCGCCCGGCCCACCCAGTACGTCGGACAGCTTTCCCGCCGAATCCGCCGGACCGAGCACCTCGGGCAGCACCAACCGCCGGCCGAAGCCCCGCTCCAGCAGGTCCAGCCGGTACTGCCCGGTGGCCGGCGACCAGTAGCTGGTGCCGCTGGCATCACCCCGGTCGGTACGCAGCGCGTCCAGCCCCGGTGCTCCGGCCAGCCGCCAGGTCAGCCAGTCGTGCGGCAGGCAGACGGCCGCCACCCGGGCTGCCCGCTCCGGCTCGTGCGTGGCCAGCCAGCGCAGCTTGGTGAGGGTGAAGCTGGCCACCGGAACGCTGCCGGTGGCCTCCGCCCAGAACCGACTCCCGGCCGAGCCGCCGCCGGCCTCCTCGATGAGGTCGGCGGCGGCGTCGGCGGACCGGGTGTCGTTCCACAGCAGCGCCGGGCGGACCACCCGGCCATCCTCGTCGAGACACACCATGCCGTGCTGTTGGCCGGCGACGGAGATCGCCGCCACGTCGGCCAACCCGCCGGCCTGGTCGGCGGCGCTACGCAGTGCCTGCCACCAGGCTTCCGGGTCGACCTCCGTGCCGTCCGGGTGCGGTGCCCGGCCCTGCCGGAGCAGGGCGCCGGTTTCCGCGTCCCGGATCACCACCTTGCAGGACTGGGTGGACGAGTCGACGCCACCGCCAGCGGCGGCAGCCGCGACGTGGACGACGTCGTCGACCT
>NZ_JBEYSL010000450.1:0-5555 GCF_040642735.1 Micromonospora sp. NPDC047753
TCTGTGCGGTCACCCTGCGCAGAGGGGCGATCCCGAGCAGCACCGCCGACCAGCGGGCAACCACCGGCCGCCGCCGACACCACGCCGGTGGCGAGCGTCGGCGGCCTGGTCGAGCCGTTCCATGGCGCCCGGCAGGCAGGGGTGTCCACCGAACCGCAGGCGCACGCGTCGTTCGTGGCGCTCACCCTGCGGGCCGGCACCGACCGGGCCGCGCTGGGCCGGATGTTGCGGCTGCTCACCGACGACGCTGCCCGGCTCACCCAGGGCCGACCCGCGTTGGCCGACACCGAGGCCGAACTCGGGCTGCTGCCGGCACGGTTGACAGTGACCTTCGGCTTCGGGCCTGGCCTCTACCGGGCGGCCGCCGTCGACGACCGCCGGCCGGCATCGGTCACCGAACTGCCGTCGTTCCGCATCGACCGACTTCAGCCGGCCTGGTCCGGCGGTGACCTGCTGCTGCAGATCTGCGCGGACGACGCGATCTCCGTCGCCCACGCCCAGCGGGTCCTGGTCAAGGACAGCCGCCCGTTCGCGACAGTGCGGTGGGTCCAGCAGGGCTTCCGGCGCAGCCCCGGTGTCGAGCCGGGCGGACACACCCAACGCAACCTGTTCGGTCAGCTCGACGGCACCGCCAACCCCAAACCCGGCGCGCCCATGGACACCGCGCTCTGGGTCGCGGAGGGCCCGGCGTGGCTGCGCGACAGCACCACACTGGTGCTCCGGCGGATCAGCATGAACATGGAAACCTGGGACCTGCTCGGCCGGACCGACCGCGAACTCGCCGTCGGACGACGGCTCGACACCGGCGCCCCGCTCACCGGGACCGCCGAACACGACGAACCCGACTTCGCTGCCACCAACGCCGACGGCCTCACCGTCATCCCCGACTTCTCGCACATGACCCGCGCCCACGTCACCGACGACCGGTTGAGGATTCTGCGCCGGCCCTACAACTACGACGGGGTGCCGACGGCGGAGGGCCACGCGGACAGCGGCTTGATCTTCGCCTCGTACCAGGCCGACATCGGAAGGCAGTTCCTGCCCATCCAGCGCCGGCTGGCCGACCGGGACCTGCTCAACGAGTGGACCACGCCGATCGGCTCCGCTGTCTTCGCCATCCCGCCCGGATGTCGTCCCGGCGGTTGGATCGGCGAGCAGGTGCTCGGATGAGCGTGCCGCCGTCCCGTCCCGCAGCCGTCCGACTCGGCGCGGCGGTGCTCGCCGTCCTCGTGGCGGTGCTCATCCCGGCCAGCCCGGCCTGGGCGCACAACTCGCTCCGAACGGCCACGCCAGCTCGGGACGCGACACTGCCGAGCGCACCGACCGAGGTCACGCTCGAATTCATGCAGCGACTCGACCCCGCGTTCACCACCATCGTGCTCACCGACGCCGCCAAGCGGAAGCTTCCCACCGGCGAACCGGTGGTCACCGGTGCGAAGAGCACCATCCAGGTGACCGACACCCTGCCGAACGGGACATACACGGTCGCCTACCGGGTCGTCTCCGTCGACGGGCACCCGGTTCAGGGGTCGTACCCGTTCATGGTGGCCGATCCCTCGTCCAGCGCCGCGCCAGTTGTCGCCGTCAGCGCGTCAGCGCCCGCCGCCGCCGCGGCGGCGGCGTCCGGCGGCGGTCCGAGCGCCGGTGTCCTCACTGCGGCTGCCGCGCTGGTTCTCCTCGTCCTGGTGGCGGCTGGGCTGCTGTGGCGACGGGCAGCCCGACGCTGATCCGACCCGCCCCGTGCGGTCGGCGCGCCTCATCACCTCATCAGCAAGGTCGACAGATGTCCCACACAGAACCACGGCAGTTCGTCGGCGACGATCCGAGCGGTGTCCGCACCGCCGCCACCGCCTCATTGACCCCGACCGGTCCAGTCCTGTCCGCCGCCCGAGACAAGGGTTCCACGGGGTCCGGCTGGTTGGTAACCGTCGTCGCCGTCGCCTCGGGGGCCATCCTGTTGGTGCTCGGACTCCGGGTCGGGGGTGCGTTCACGGCCGCGATTCCGGGTCTCCCCGACGCGGGGCCGATCACGACCCAGGCGCTACCAGTTCTCCGGCTGCTGTCCGACGGTCTGGCCACCGTCACCGTCGGCATGCTGGTGACCTCCGCGTTCCTGCTGCCCGGCGACGGACCCAGCGTCTCGCCGCACGGCTACCTGCTGCTGCGGCGGGCCGGTGTCGCCGCGTTCGGTTGGTCGGTGACGGCGCTGTCTCTGCTGGCGCTGACCGCCTCGGACCTGCTCGGCCAACCACTGACGACGCTCGGGCCCGCGACCGTCGTCAGTTTCGCCACCACCATCTCGCAGGGCCAGTCCCTCATGCTGCAGGCCGGACTGGCCCTGGCAGTGGCACTGCTGGCCCGAATCGGGGTGTCCCGTGGCCTCGCCGCGACCGTCGCGGTACTGGCCCTGGTGGCGGTGCTTCCCCCGGCCTTCACCGGGCACTCCGCCGGGGCCGGCAACCACCAGATCGCCGTCAGCAGCCTGGCCCTGCACATCCTCGCCGCCGCGGTGTGGGTCGGCGCCCTCATCGCCCTGCTGGTGGTACGGCGCAGTCGGCTGCTGGCCGACGCCGCCGCTCGGTACAGTCGCCTCGCCCTGGGCTGTTTCGTCGCCGTGTCGGTCAGCGGGGCGGCCAACGCCGCGGTTCGCCTCGGCTCGGTCGACCAGCTCTGGCACTCCCGCTACGGCTGGTTGGTGCTCGGCAAGCTCGTCGCCCTGCTGATCCTCGGCGCGCTCGGCGCGATTCACCGCTCCCGCACGCTGCCGGCGTTGCGTGCCGGACGGCGACGGGCGTTCGGCCGGCTGGCCGCCGGTGAGCTGATCGTGTTCGCCGCCACCGTGGGGCTGGCGGTGGCGCTCTCCCGCAGCCCCACCCCGGTCGCCGAGGCGGGCACCGACGCCGACCCGATCACCGAGCTGCTCGGCTTCCCGATGCCCACCGCACCCACTGCGGGACATCTGCTCGGGCAACCGCTGCCGGACATGTTCTTCCTGACCCTCTGCGCTCTCGGCATCGGCGGGTACCTGGCCGGAGTACGCCGGATGCACATCGCCGGGCACCACTGGCCGCTCGCCCGGACGGCGAGTTGGCTGGGTGGGTTGCTCCTGTTGGCGGCAGCCACCAACCTCGGTGTCGCCCGCTACGCGTACGTGTTGTTCAGCGCGCACATGGCCCAGCACATGGTGTTGTCGATGCTGGTGCCGATCCTGCTGGTCGGCGGCGCACCGGTCACCCTCGCCCTCCGCACCCTGCGTCGACCGGCCGACCCGGGGGTGCGCGGTGCCCGGGAGTGGTTGCTGATCGCGGTGCACAGCCGGCCCACGAGGCTGCTCACCCATCCGCTCGTCGCGCTGGGCGTCTACACCGCCAGCCTGTTCGGCCTGTACTTCAGCGACCTGCTCGGCGTGCTGATGCGCTCCCACCTCGGTCACCTCGCGATGCTCACCCACTTCGTGGTCGCGGGCTACCTGTTGTTCTGGGTGCTCATCGGGGTCGACCCGGGCCGTCGACGCCTCCCCCATCCCGTGCTGGTGGTCATCCACCTGGCGTCGATGATGGCGCACGGCTTCTTCGGCCTGGTCCTCATGCAGACGACCACCGTCATCGCCCCCGACTGGTACCTCGCTGTGCACCCCACCTGGGCGTCGTCGCTGCTCTCCGATCAGCAGCTCGGCGCCGGCATCGCCTGGGCGTTCGGCGAGCTGCCCGCCGTCGTCGTCATGATCGTCCTGATTCGTCAGTGGATTCGCGCCGACCAGCGTGAACAGGGCCGCCTCGACCGGGCCGCCGACCGGGCCGACGCCACCGGCGCGGAGGACGACCTCGCCCGCTACAACGCGTTTCTCGCCGCGGCCGGACGTCCCGACATCGATCCGCGCCGCACGGCCCGGCCGGACCAGCCCTGACATCGAGGACCGATCTTCGGGAACCGCCGGCGTCTTCCCCCCGACTACCAGTCAGGGCCGATGCGACACCTCACCGGGCGACCAGACCAGTACGGGAAACACCTTCGTGCTTCCCGACTCTTCCGATCGGATCACCATGTCTCTGACTGAATTGTCCGGCACCCCGCAGCCGGAGCCCGCCACCACCGCCGAGAAACCGGCCCGAGCCGCCCGGCGCACGTCGCCGTTCGGCGCGCTGCTGCTGCGGCTGCACTTCTACGCCGGCATCCTCGTCGCCCCGTTCCTGGTGGTCGCCGCACTGACCGGCCTGGCCTACACCGTCACCCCGCAACTCGACACGATCCTCTACGGCGACCAGCTGAAGGTCGCCCAGGTGGGTGACCGGCAACTGCCGCTGGCCGAGCAGATCGGGGCCGCGCGCAACGCGCACCCGGACGGCAGCATCACCACAGTGCAACCCGGCGCCGGCGACCAGACCACCACTGTGGTGTTCTCCCTGCCCGAGCTCGGCGAGAACCAGCACACCGTCTACATCAACCCGTACACCGGTGAGTCCCAGGGGCAGCTCACCACCTGGTTCGGGTCCACGCCGATCACCACCTGGCTGGACGACCTGCACCGCCACCTGCACCTGGGAACGGTGGGCGAGCACTACTCCGAGCTGGCCGCGAGTTGGCTGTGGGTGATGGCGCTCGGTGGGGTCGTCCTCTGGTGGCGGCGACGTGGCGTCGCCCGGGCCGCCGCCCGGCACCTGTTCGTGCCGGACCTGTCCACGGGTAAGGGTGTCCGCCGCACCCGAGGGTGGCACGCCACCACCGGCATCTGGCTCACCGTCGGTCTCCTCTTCCTCTCCGTCACCGGCCTGACCTGGTCCCGATACGCCGGCGCGAACTTCGCCGCCGGTCTCGACGCGCTCAGTGCCCGCACTCCGGAGATCTCCACCAGTCTCACCGCCGGCCCCACCGCCCCTGCCGAGACCGGCGGCGGTCACGAGCACGGTGCCGCCGGGGCGGGCGGGGTCGTCGAGTCGGCGGCCTTCGATCGGGTCCTGACCGTCGCTCGCGGCGCGGGCCTCTCCGGTCCGGTTGAGATCAGTCCCGCGCCGGAGCCGGGCTCCGCCTGGACCGTCACGCAGGTCGACAACACCTGGCCGGTCAAGAAGGACCGCATCGCCGTCGACCCGGCCTCCGACACGGTCACCGCCCGCAGCGACTTCGCCGACTGGCCCCTGCTGGCCAAACTGAGCGGCCTCGGCATCCAGGCCCACATGGGGATCCTCTTCGGCCTGGTCAACCAGATCCTGCTCGCCGCGCTCGCCCTCGGCCTGCTCTGCGTCATCTTCTGGGGCTACCGCATGTGGTGGCAACGCCGGCCCACCCGCGCCGACCGCCGTGCGATCGCCGGCACCCCACCGGCGCGCGGCGGCGTACGCGGCCTGCCGCTCTGGGCGCTGCTGATCGGCGTACCGGTGACGGTGGCGATCGGCTGGGCGCTGCCCCTGTTCGGGCTCACAGTGCTCGCCTTCCTTCTCATCGACGTGGTGGTGGGTGCGGTGTCTCGACGCCGACGACCTGCCGCGGCTCCCACCTCCCCGGCACCCGCGGGGAGCTGATTCACCGTCCGGCCGTCCGGGGGCGGGCGGGCGGGC
>NZ_JBEYSL010000451.1:0-5536 GCF_040642735.1 Micromonospora sp. NPDC047753
GCGGAACTGGCGATCGCGGTGTTACGGGCGACGGCGGGTGATCGGTCGCGCAGCGTCTGGTAGCGCAGCAGATTCGCCACGTGCTCGCCGACCGCGTAGGGCACGGTGCCCAGGTGGTCGTCGTCGTACGCCGGGGCCCGCAGCGAGACCCGCAGCAGCGCCCCGCCGGCGGTGTACGGCGACAGTGCCAGCCCTTCGCCCTCGGTCCACGTCTCGCCGTAGCCGACCGCGTAACCGTCGACCGGGCCGTTGAACTCGAAGACGACCCGGTCGTAGCAGTCGTGCCGACCCGTGCGCACATCGATCAGCGGGGCGTCGCTCAGCGCGCCGGCCGCCTTCTCCGCGCTGCCCCAGGTGATCCCGCAGTACGCCGCTGTGGTCGTGGTGCCCTCGGCGGCGCTGCTGCCCGCGCTGGCGACCAGCCCGGCGAGGACGACCGTCAACGCGGTCAGTGTGCTCCTGATCCTCATCGTGGTTTCTCCGTTCGGTACCGGGGTCACGTCGCGGCGACGCTGCCGGTGACCCTCTGCGGCCACCGTCGTCCTGCCCCGGCACAGGCGCTTCGCTGTGACGTAACCGCCGAGTAACGGCAGGTGGTCTGACCGTCAGCCAGGTCGGCGGACGCCTGGTGCTCGGCACCTGGTAGGCACTGATCCGTCGCCGGTATGACGCTTCCGCTATGCCGAACATCGACCGTCGTCACATTAATATCGGCGTACATCGATGACCGACGGCCGACGGCCGCCGGACGACCGCAGGGAGTACCCGATGTTCCGAGGACAACTGAGACGCGCGGCGATGGCCATGCTGGTGGCGATCCTGGCGGCGGCCGGGATGCAGCTCGCCACCGGCACGCCGGCCGCCGCCGTCCGGACCGTCTACTACGACGCGAGCCGGACCGGCGAGTTCCGCACCAACTTCGACCAGGCGGCGCAGATCTGGAACAGCCGGGTCAGCAACGTCCGACTCCTGGCCGGCACCCCGGCCAGCATCACCATCTACGTCGACGACGGCTGGCCCCGCGCGCAGCCGACCGGCCTCGGCTCGGGCCGGATCTGGATGGGCCGCACGGCCGTCAACCAGGGCTACGACCGCACCCGCATCGCCACCCACGAAGTCGGCCACATCCTCGGCCTGCCAGACCGGCGCACCGGCCTCTGCTCCGACCTGATGTCCGGCAGCAGCGCACCGGTCTCCTGCCGCAACGCCAACCCCAGCACCGCCGAGGCGAGCCGGGTGAACTCGCTGTTCGCCGGCACCCTGGCCGCACCGGCCAGCACCACCTACACCTGGAACGACGCCTCGAACATCAGCCCGCTGGTCGTCGGCGGCCGGCCGGCCACGGAGAACTACCCCTTCATGGTGTACGTCTCCGGCTGCACCGGCACGCTGATCAAGGGCAACTGGGCGGTCACCGCCAAGCACTGTTCGACACCGTCCTCGGTGCGGGTGGGCAGCGTCAACCGTTCCAGCGGCGGGACCGTGGTGCGGGTGACGCGGGCGGTCAACCACCCGAGCGTCGACGTGAAGCTGCTGCAACTGGCCAGCTCGGTCACGTACGCGCCGGCCCCGATCCCGAGCACCTCCGGCGCGGTCGGCACCGCCACCCGGATCATCGGCTGGGGTCAGACCTGCGCCCCGCGGGGCTGCGGTTCGGCCCCGACCGTGGCCAACGAGCTCGACACGTCCATCGTGGCCGACAGCCGGTGCTCCGGCATCAACGGCCCGTACGAGATCTGCACCAACAACACCAACGGCAACTCCGGCGCCTGCTACGGCGACTCCGGTGGCCCGCAGGTGCGCCAGGTCAACGGAGTGTGGAACCTGATCGGCGCCACGAGCCGGGCCGGCAACAACAACTCCACCTGCGCCACCGGCCCGTCCATCTACGTCGACCTGCCGTCCATCCGGTCCTGGATCAACACCCAGGTCGGCGGCCTACCCGTCTGACCAGCTCGGACGCTGCGGGCGGAGGCGCTACAGGCGACCTCCGCCCTCGGCGCGTGTTCTAGGGGACCGGGCCACCCGCGGCGGCGAGTGCCTCCAGGAATTCCCGGAGGCGGCGCGCGCGGCGAAACCGCCCCTCGAAGAGACCGATCTGCCACGCGGCGGGGCTGTCGACGCTGCTGCGCCAGTGCTCGGCGAGCTTCTGCGTGTCAGCGTTCGCTGTCAGCGCCTCCGCTGCCGCGGGTGGCAGGTCGAGGACGAGGAGCGGGCCCCCGGGGCTGTCGCGCTCCACGCGAATGCCGCTGAGCGCACGGACCGGCAATCGCAGGTCCCACCAGGCTGGGTCATCCGGGTCGGCGTCGGCCAGTTCATCGGCCCACACTCCGCGCAGTCGGCCGCGGACCTCCCCGTCGGTGACCGACAGCATCGGGAGCCCGGCGCCGCAGGCGTACCAGGCGCCGGCGCCGATGTTCGCCATCAGCCACAGCAGAGGGGCGGCCACCACCACGGCGGGCACAGCGACGAACGGCAGCCACGGCACCTGGGCGGCCAGCGGCACGGTCACGAGGAGGGCCAGGACCCCGGCGACCATCAGGCCGAGAACCCCGCCGACAGTCATCGGGCGCATCTGGTAACCGGCCTTGATCGGCCGCAGCGTGCCAAGCATCCGCAGCAGCCGTCGACGCATGCGCAGCTCTGGCGCCCCGGTGCTCACGGCTGGCCGAGGCCGGCGCGCAGCTGCTCGAGTTTGTCCCGCTGCGCGTCGACGAGCCGCCGATACTGGGCGACCTGTTCCTGGGCCTGCCGTACCGCGTCGGCGCCGTACATGTCGGTGCTCTGAGTGACCTGCGAGACCGCGTCCGCCAGGCTGGCGCTGGCCGCGTCGGCGGCCCGGCCAGCGGCGGCAAGGATCGCCTCTCGCAGCTCGTAGGTCTGCATCCGTCGGGTGCCCGCCGCCAGGTCGATGTCGACGAGGCGACCGCTCGCGTCGCACGTCGCGCGCACCAGCTCCGCGTCGTCGGTG
This sequence comes from Micromonospora sp. NPDC047753, assembly GCF_040642735.1. Taxonomy (NCBI): domain Bacteria; kingdom Bacillati; phylum Actinomycetota; class Actinomycetes; order Micromonosporales; family Micromonosporaceae; genus Micromonospora; species Micromonospora sp. NPDC047753. The sequence continues at coordinate 2,972 of NZ_JBEYSL010000451.1, forward strand.
CCCTCGCCGGTGAGGTTCTGCATGGCGGCGGCGAACCGGGTCGCCTGCTCGGCCATTCCCTCGATCCGGCGTTGCACGTCTGGGTCGATCACGAACGCTCCTTACAGCGGAGGTCAGGCGAAGTTCTCGCCGACGCGGAACTCGGTCAGATCCGGTGTGCCCGCCGCACCGTCGTCCGGCAGCGCCAGCAGCTTCAGAAAATCCTTGGCAAGCCCGTTGATGAGTGCCAGGACCAGCCCGCCCAGCGCGGTCACCCCGGCGATCATTGTGGTGGTGGAGCCGGCGACAGCGGCCCCGGCCGCCTGGATGATCGGCTCCAGCGCGGGGGCGAAACCGGGTATGAGTTGGGCACCGCGCATGGTGATCAACCAGGTCAGGAACGGCACCGTCATCGCGCCCAGGGCGAGCCACAGACCGGTGAGGGCGATGTCCAGAGAGTGCAGGGTCTCGCCGAGGGTGCGGATGTATGCGCCAAGCTCGTCGAGATGGGCCTTGAGCTTGGTCGACATGATGACGAAGCTGTCCTTGCCCTGGCCCTTCCAGGTCGCGGTCGCCGCCGAGCAGATCTTGTCGAAGTTCGCGTTGAGCGCCTTCTGCAGATTGTCGCCGTGACGAATCAGATCGGCACCGGCCTGGGCGATACCGATGGGGTTGGCCACGAACAGGGCCGCGCCGGTCACACCGACGATGAACGTCGGGCACAGCGCGGCGCAGGCCGACAGGCCAGCCATGATCGCGCCGATCTCCGCCAGCGTGATCGAGGCACCAGCGGCGACGAGCAGCGCCGGATCCTGGGTGAGCTGGGCAGCACTGGTCTTGCCGTAGTCATCGCCGAAACTGCTCGTCGGCACCGGCGTGCCACCGAACCCACCCACGTGCAGGCTCTCCGCGCGCTCGTACTGATCCGCGACGACGCCGAGTTTCTCGCCGATCTGCCGGCACACGTCCGCAGCACCCCGAACGTCCTTCACGAGGAATTCGACACGCTGGATGTAGGCCGCCTCCGCCGCCGACAGGGCGATGCCGAAGCCGGGCGCATCAATGGCGGAGTTGCGGGCGAACTCGTCCGCCTCGGTCGCGTAGTCCTCAGCGATCGTGGTGCCGAGGGTTCGCGCACGCTCGCGAACGTCAACCGGGTCCACCGCGAAATCGACCATGCCGCCCCCTCGCTCCCCGCCGCGTTCCTGGCATCGTAGGCGAGGAGGGCGCAGCCGGCTGTCCTCGAACCTGACACGCGTTCGTCGCCCCGGTGTGCGGTGTCACCCATGCGATCCCACTACGCGGTACGGTGCGTGGCATATCGGCACATCGGAGGTGGTCGTCATGCCTACCGTCGTCGTCCTCGCGCTGACCCTCGCCCTCGCGCCCGCGCCGTCCCCGTCGACCACCTCGAACCCGCTCGGTGACATCGTCGGCGGCGTCCGCCAGATCGTCGACGACCTGCTCGGCGGCGACACGCCGAGTGCCGCTCCGACGCCGAGCGCCACCCCCACCGCGGCGGCCACGCCGAGTCGGCCGCCGGTCGCCGGTCGGCCCAGCCCGGTGACACCCGTCGCGATCCCCGGGCCAGCCGGGTCGACGAGCGGCGTCCCCGCACCCGCCGTCCCGGATCGCCGCGCCGCCGGCGGGGGCACCGGCACCCGCGAGGCCGCCGTGCCCCGGCGCGACGGCGACACCCCCGCACCGACCCCGCCGCCGGCCCTGGCCAACCCCACCCGGAATGCCTGGCCACCCGCGTCGTACCTGCTGGTCGTGGCGGTCCTCGCGGTGCTGGCACTGCTGCTCCTGCGCCGCCGGGCACCGGCCCCCGCCGCCGCACCCGACCCCGGTCCGGTACCGGACTCCGGGCCGGCGCCGGATCCCGGCCCGGTGCCGGACAACGTCAGCCGACTGCCGACCAGCCTCAACGCCATCTACGAGATGGGCCGGCAGGACGAGCGCCTCGAGCAGGAGCGCCGCCGCCGTTCCTGACGGCACGCCGTCCTCATGACGCCGAGTAGGCGCCCTCACGCCGGGGGACCGCGTCGTCGTAGGCCCCGACCGGCCCGCTGTAGCGGGCCTTGCCCTTCGGGTACGGCCAGGCGTTCGCGGTGCAGCCGTGCAGGCCCAGCGTCTGCTGCTGCATCACCGGCGCCGGCCGCCCCCGCCCGGGGCACCGTTCGTGGCCGTGCCCGAGTTTGTGGCCCACCTCGTGGTTGACCATGTACTGCCGGTAGGTCTCCAGTGTCGCGCCGTAACCCGGCACCCCCTTGACCCAGCGCGCCACGTTGAGTACCACCCGGCCACCGTTGCGGCAGGAGGTGTAGGCGTCCGGCACGTCCTGGCAGAGGGTGTCGCGGGTGCCGGGAGTCGCCAGGTAGATGGTGAAGTCGGTCGGTTCGCCGGCACCGACCCGGCGCAACCGCCACGCCCCACCCGCCGTCCACCCGCGTGGGTCGTTCAGCGTCGCGGTGATCGCCGTGGCGACGTCCGTGGCGAGGTTCGTCAACATCTCGACCGACAAGGCCGCCGACCCGGTCAGTGTTCTCGGCTACTCCAAGCGGATCACGGAGCGGTTGACCGCGA
>NZ_JBEYSL010000452.1:0-5478 GCF_040642735.1 Micromonospora sp. NPDC047753
GGTCGGGCGCGGCCTCCGGGTCGGGCGCGGCCTCCGGGTCGGGTGCGGCCTCCGGGTCGGACGCGGGCGCCGGGCTGAAGACGGAGCCCGCCGACACCAGGCAGCCGGTGAACGCCGCCGCGGACGAGTCCGGGCAGTCCACGACGCGGCCAGTGGCCGAGCCGGTGACCACTGTGGATGGTGGCACGGCGAGCGCCGGGGTGGACGGGGAGCCGACAGTGGCCGCCGTTCCGGGCGAGGGTGGCCGGGGCGCCAAACCCACCAAGATCACTAGCACCGGTGAGAACGGCAAGCGACCCACCAAGCCGACCACCGACGAGCGCAGCGCCAAGCCCAGCAAGGTCACCATCGAGAAGGAGTGACGGGCACCCACCCGTCGAAGCTTCCAAATCTTGGACAGTTTCCGTCAACCACCGCTTGAGCCCGCCGCGTTGACGGAAACTGTCCAAGATTCACTTCTGCGCCGGGTGACGTAGGGGCACGGTGGGGGTCCAGCCGGCTGCGACGAGGGCGCGGCGGACGGTGTCGGCCACCTCGTCCGGGCGAGCGCGGACCAGCCAGGCCGGGAAGCGCAGAATCCGGTCGCCGCTGGTCCAGACGTCGTTCTGCCGACGCATGTCGGCAGCCCACTGCCTGGCATCCATGTGGTGCGCGCCGTCGATCTCCACCTGCACCCGCCACTCCCGCCAGTACGCGTCCAACCAGCGGTTCCTGCCGGCCGCGTCGACCCGGTGTTCCTGCAGGTCCGGGGCGGGCAGCCGATGTCTGCGGCACAGCCGCAGGAAGTCGATCTCCGAGAGCGCCTGGGCGCCGCCCGCGATGTCACTGATGGTCTGCCCGATCAGCCGCCGACGGGGGGCCCGAGGGAGGACGTCGAGCACCGCCCGCAACTCCTCGGGCAGCACCCGGCGTTGCTGGCAACCGGCGGCCAGCACCGACTGCGCCTCGTCCACGCTGACCGCCCACCCCGCCGCGTCGACCAGCGCCCTGGCCAGCGTGGTGCGCGGCGGACGGGCGAGTTGGCGGTGCGATTCCGGTAACACCGACGTGCGATGCACCAGCACCGCAGGCATGTCGATCGGAAGTCGACGCAGGGTGGTCCGCGCGGCACGGCGGGCTGCCGGCACCAGCACGTGCAGCGGTTCGCGTCGCAGTCCCCGTACCCCGGCTTCGGCGGCGGCGGACACCCCGGCCAGCACCGCCCCCGGCCCGGCCGCCAGCACCGCCACCCACAGTTGCTGGTCGCGGGTGAGTCGACCGTTACCGGCCAGCAGGATCCCTCGGCAGATCGACCGCCACCGACCGGAGCGGATCCGGCCCCGCACCCGCGCTTCGCTGAGCAACCCGGCGACCTGCGCGGTCGTCAGCACGCCCGCCTGCTCGAAGGCGAGCCAGTCGAGTGCGTCGGCGTCATCGGCGGGCAGCATCCGAACAGCTTTCGCCCCTCAGCGCCGCCCCACCACCAGATCTTGGACAGTTCCCGTCATGGCGTGACGGAAAGTGTCCAAGCTCCGCGGGTCGGCGGGGTCGAGGCGACGTCCCGCGGCGTCCGCGCGCGGCGGGGTCGGGAAAACACGGGGTACGGACCGAGCCCCGGCTGCGGCACCCCCGACATCGGGGTACGTGCCCTCCCGCCTGAACTGGAGCCCGTCGGAGTTGGTGCTGCGGCGTGCCGGCGAGGAGGTTCGCGGGTTGGTGGTCGAGCAGATCACCCACCTCGCCGCCAGTCTGGAGCGACCACACGTCAGCCCGCACATCGTTCCGGCCGACACCGGGCTGCACGTCGGCCTTTCCGGACCGTTCAATCTGGCCCGAGGCACCGACGGTGGTTGGGTGGGGCACATGGAGCATCAGATTGACGGTCTCGTGGTTGATGGCGACCATGAGGTGGCTACGCTGCTGGCGCGTTGGGAGATGATCAGAAACGCTGCGTTGTCTCGCCGCAGTCGATCGAACTGATGAAGAAAGTTGTGACCTCATGGACCTGACCGGCGCAGTTTGGCGCACCTCCACTCGCAGCGGCAACAGTGCGTGCGTCGAGGTGGCGGACAACCTGCCCGGGATGGTGGGAGTGCGGGACAGTAAGGATCCGTCCGGCCCGCTGTTGGTGTTCGCGCCGGCCGCGTGGCGGGCGTTCGTGGCCGTCGCCCGTCGTCCGACGGCCTGAGCCGGGAGGTTCCTGGTGCCACAGCACGACCCGTCCGGCGACGACCCAGACGTGCCCGCCAATCCCCGGCCGCCGACAGCGCCACCGTCGGCCGAGACACCACCGTCGACCGAGACGCCACCGCCGATCGAGACTCCGCCGCCGGTGCCGGTTCCCGTCCCGGGGGTCGACCCGGACGAGCCGCCGGCGGTCCCGTCCGGAAAATTCGGCACACCGGGGCGGCCACTACGCCGCAGCAGCTTCCTGCTCGGCTTCACCGGTGCGTTGGGCGTGCTGCTGGCGTACACCCTCTATCTGGGGATTCGGAATGCCGGCGGCATCCTGGTGCTGGTGGTGATCGCGCTCTTCCTCGCGGTCGGCCTCAACCCGGCGGTGGTCCGGCTACGCCGTTGGGGTGTGCCGCACGGCCTGGCGGTGGCGGGGGTCGCCCTCACTGTGGTGTTGCTGCTCTGCGGCGGCATCGTGGCGCTGGTCCCGCCGATCGTCACCCAGTCGGGGCAGTTCATCGACCAGATCCCAAGCCTGCTCGACGAGTTGCGCCGCAACCCGACGGTCAATGACCTGGTGGAGCGGTACGACGTGGTGGAGCGGGTGCAGGGCGCAGCCAACGCGCAGACTGTCGGCCGAGCGCTGGGCGGGGTGCTGGGCGGGGCCCAATTGATCTTCGGCACGGTGTTCCGGACGCTGACCGTGCTGGTGCTGACCATCTACTTCCTGGCGTACTTCGACAAGCTGCGCTCGCTGGGCTACTCGTTGGTGCCCCGCTCCCGGCGGGAGCGGGTGCAGCTGATCGGTGACGAAATATTGGCCAAGGTTGGCGCCTACATGGTCGGCGCGCTGAGCATCGCGGTGCTGGCCGGCGCGACCACGTTCGTCTTCGCGCTGATCGTCGACCTGCCCTACCCGTTCGCGCTGGCAGTGGTGGTCGCGGTGACCGACCTGATCCCGCAGATCGGCGCAACCCTGGGCGCGGTGATCGTGAGCCTGGTCGGCTTCGCCGCCGACCTGCCCACCGGCATCGCCTGCGCGGTGTTCTTCCTCATCTACCAGCAGGTGGAGAACTACCTGATCTACCCGAAGGTGATGCGGCGCTCGGTCGAGGTCAACGAGGTGGCGGCCCTGCTCGCCGCGCTGCTCGGAGTGGCGCTGCTGGGTGTGGTGGGCGCGCTGATCGCCATCCCCACGGTGGCCGCGCTGCAACTGATCCTGCGCGAGGTGGTGCTGCCCCGCCAGGAGCGCCGCTGAGCATCAGCCCGCCGGACCGGCCGCCAGGCCGGGGACGAGCGGGTCAGCCAGCCTCGGTCGCGGCCGGGTCAGTCCGCCTTGGTCGCGGCCGGGCCGGGGACGGGGGTGTCGGCGAAGGCAGCCACCGTCCGGTCGGCGTACGCGCTGACGTCGCCGGACTCCATCGGGCCGTCCCAGGTTGTCGGAAGCGGCACCTCAACAGCCGGGTTGACCCGCCGGACGATCTCGTCGAGCACCGTCTCCGCGTCGCCCACCCAGAGGTGCTTGGCACCCGGCACCCCGACCACCTCGGCCTGTGGCACGGCGGAGAACCGCTCCCGCGCCTCGGTGGGGCGCAGGTAGTCGTCGAACTCCGGCACCAGCGCCACCAGCGGCCGACCCGAGTTGGCCCAGGTGGCCAGGTCCTCGGGGGCGGAGAAGCGCAGCGGCGGGGAGAGCAGGATCGCCCCGGCGATCGCCGGATCGCAGCCGTACTTCAGCGCCAGGTCGGTGCCGAACGACCAGCCGACGAGCCAGATGTTGGGCAGCTCGGCGAACTCCGCGTACTCGATGGCGGCGGCCACGTCGTACCGCTCGCCCACCGCGCCGTCGAAGGCTCCCTCGCTGGTGCCGCGCACGCTGGTGGTGCCCCGGGTGTTGAACCGCAGCACCGCCAGGTCGGCCAGCGCGGGCAGCCGCCAGGCCGCCTTGCGGAACACGTGGCTGTCCATCATTCCGCCGTGGGTCGGTAGCGGGTGCAGGCAGACCAGGGTGGCCACCGGCGGCCGGTCGGCCGGCAGGGCCAGCTCACCGACCAGTCGCAGACCGTCGGCGGTGTGCAGCTCGATGTCCTCCCGGCGGCCGGGCAGGATCGACGACGCGCGGATCGCTGTGCTCACCGTTCAAGTCTGTCGCGAAGTCGCCGCCGCCGCCCGCCCAGGCACGAACAGGGTGACCCAGGTCGCTATCGGGCAGGTCCCCGAGCCCTTATCCGGGCGGTCGGCTCACCCCGGGCACCGCAACGCCCGGGGCAATCGGCTCAGTCCAGCGGCAGCGCCCCGGGCCCGGTCGTTCAGTAGCGCGGGGAGCTCCGGCCCCGCTGCACCGCCGGGCCGCGCCGCTCCCGGGCCCGCCAGCAACCGCTGTGCCAGTGCCGCCGGTCGGTCAGGTCACCCAGGCCGTCCGCCGGCCAGGCGACCAGGTGCGCCACCCCCGGTCGGATCTCCTGGTTGCAACCGGGGCAGCGGTACGTCTTGACCGACGCCCCGGCGCCGATGCCGCGTACCTGCCAGGCACCGTCGGTCCACTGCTGGACCGAGGCGACGCCCTGCCGGACGCGGTCGGCGTCCAGGTTGGCGTTGTCGTCCCGGCGAGGGCGATTGCGACGGGGGCTCACAGTCACCAAGGTTACGGTCACTCCCAGCTGGCCGGCTCGCCAAGGTCGTCGGCGACCCGGAGCCCGCCGATAACCGTGCTGACCTCCGCGTCCGTGGGCGACCGCTCCCAGCGGTTCTCGTACCCCATGGACAGCAGGGTGTTCGGAATTCCGAGCACGTGCCAGAAGTCGCCCATGTCGAACACCGGCCTGCCGGCGATCTCGCGATTGGCCTTGGCCCGGTCGGGCGAGGATGGACGGGGTGAGTAGTCGAGCCGCACCGGCAAGGTGGCCGCGCCCCTGAGAGCGACTGTCAGCACCGCTTCGGTGTGGTCCGAGGCCGCGACTGGCATCTGCGTCGGCATCGTGGTTCCCGCCACGTTCACGATGCGGGGCCAGACCAGTTGCCGCACCGCCACCTCGCACGCGCTGATTCGTGCACCCGGGGGCAGGGCGGTCAATCGAACCGGCGCGACGCAACGACGGGCTTCGTCAAACCGCAGCGCCGCCGCCGCCCGGCGGACCTCGGCGCTGGTCTCCCCGAGAGCCGCGACCCGGACGTACAGGCCCGGAACGGGCTGCCAGCGCAGCACCCAACCCTTCGTGACCCTGTCGAGCTGACGTATCACCCCGTTGTACCTTGATGCGGCGTCGACGTCCTGGCGGGGCGGGGCGAGATCCCTGTCGCTGGTGACGGTGGCCTTGTCGGGGC
>NZ_JBEYSL010000453.1:0-5466 GCF_040642735.1 Micromonospora sp. NPDC047753
TGTCCCGGTCGAGCCCGATCAGGACCGTCTCCGGATGCGCCTCGAGCACCGCCTCCGCATGCCCGGCCAGACCGAGCGTCGCGTCGACGTGGCCCCTGCCACCAGCCCGCGTCCAACATCCGGGTGTACGCGCCCTGGTGCTCCCGGGGCACCCACAGCCGGTGCAGCTCGTAGCGGCGACGCAGGCCGCCGACGGCCACCTCGTGGGTGACCGGGATGTCCAGCCGGTTGAGCAGTTGCCGCATCCGCTGCGCGGCGTCCTCCCGGTTGAACTCCACCCCGGCGGTGTGCTCGGCCCGGACCGCGCTGGGCCGGGCGGCGGTCGGTGGCGGTGTGCAGCGCAGCAGGCAGGCAGCCTCGAACGCGTCGCCCAGGGTCAGCCAGCCCAACGGGGACGGGGTGGTCGGGGTGTGCGGTCGGTCGAGCAGGGCGGGTTCGTGGGTCAACGGAGGCTCCCTTGTCGGAGTCTGGGTTGCCCTACCGTGGCCCCTGGCACGCCGTTACGGAACTCCTCCGGCCCAGCCTTGAGCAAATCTTGCGGCTGCGGTGCCGCTAGAGGTCGGTGACCACCAGATCCACCTGCCGCATCCGCCCGGGAGCGGCGGGCTGCTCCACCACTGTGTGCTTCAGCTCCCGCAGCGTGCCGACCAGCTCCGCAGGCGTGCGCGGCCGGGCGCCGGCGACGAGCAGGTCCCGGACCAGCCGCCCCTTGGTCGCCTTGTTGAAGTGGCTGACCACCGAGCGGACCGGCACGCCGTCGACCTCCCGTTCGTGCAGCACCCGCACTGTGACAGTGCGCTCGGCCAGCTCACCGCGCGGCGTCCAGGTGGCCGCGTACGCGCCGGAGCGCAGGTCCAGCACCGGGCCGCGCCCGGCGGCGCCGTCCACCGTCGGCGTCAGCTCCCTGCGCCAGTACGTCGACAGCGCCCCGACGTCGGGCAGGCGGGCGCCGATCGGGCAGCGGTACGGCGGAATCCGGTCGGCCAGTCGGACCGCGCCCCACAGCGCGGAGCTGATCAGGATCGACCGGCGGGCCGCCCGCTGCGCCGTGGCCGGCAACGAGGCCAGGTCCAACGCCTCGTAGAGCACCCCGGTGTAGAGCCGCCCGGCCGGCGCGGTGGCCGCCTCCCGCAGTCTCGCGTTGCGCCGCAGTTCGCCCCGCTGGCCCTCGCTGAGGCCGAGCGCCGCCCGCGCGGCCTCCTCGTCCGGCCCGGCGCTCAGCGCCACCAGGGCGTCCAGCACCCGCTCGCGGGCCGGGTTCAGCTCCGGCAGCGAGAGCCGGTCCGGGGTCCAACGCCGTCCGGTGCCGGCGTCGGCCTTTCCCTCCGAGGGCGGCAACAGGATGAGCATGGGTCTCCTCGACGGGCGAAACGGCGGCGCCCCACGCGCCGGCCCGGCCAGCGTACGACCAGCCCCTACCGCCAGGGCCGCACCGGGGTGTCGGGGTGGTACACGCGATAGCCGCCGACCTCCCGCACCGGCGCGGCGTCGGCCCGGTCGGCGAGCAGCCTCCGCAACCGCCGGTCCATCGGTGAGTCGATCTCCACCACGTAGCCCGGCCGCTCGGCCCGCCCCACCTGCCGCCAGTACGGTCGGTAGCGGTTCTGCCCCGGTGACAGGTTCCCGTCGAGCACCCCGCAGACCACCGACTCATCCGTGTTGAAGATCAACCGGTTGCAGGTCCAGTAGTCCCCGTACACCTCATGGGGTCCGTCGGCGCGCAGCGCGGCGGCCAGCTCCCGGGCCTGGCGTTCCTCGGTCCGCGACGCCGCGGTGCCGGTGGCCGCGAACAGCACGGTGATCACCAGGGTGGTCACTGTCAGCGCGGCCAGCACCGCGGCGGACAGCGCGCCGGTGAATCGTCCCAGCACGCTGCTGGTGCCCCGCCAGGCGGTCAACGCCGCCACCCAGAGCGGCCAGAGCACCGCCGGCAACGACAGTTGCAGCACCGACAGGTAGCGGGCGTTGTCCAGCGGGCTGGTCGCGGCGAGCGGACTGCGCACGTACGACAGCAGTGTCAACGCCGCGCCGACGACCAGCGCGAGCTGCACGACCGGCCCGACCCGAGCCCCACGTAGCCCGCCGGCCCCGCGTCCGACCCGCTCCGCACGCGGGGCCCCGGCGGCGCGCCGGTACGCGAGCACAGCGAGTGCCGCGGCGGCCAGCAGCAGCACCGGGTACAACACACCGAACCACTGCTGCCAGCGTCCGCAACCGTCCACCGGGCAGAGCCCATGCGCCAACGGCACGCCCTCCAGCAAGCCGCCCCGGATCCGGTCGGACCACGGCGGCTGCGGGCCGACCTTGGTGCTGACCTGCCGGAACACCGACAGCGAGTCGTCACCGGGCCCGGCCCGCAGGTTGTCGATGATCATCGGGGCGACGCCGACGACCACCCCCGCCACCAGCAGCAGACCGGACCAGCCGAGCAGCTCCCGCCGTACCGCCCAGACCAGGGCCAACCCGGCGACAGCGAGGTACGGCAGGATCAGCCAGTCCGACCAGACGGCCAGCCCGACGAGCAGCCCGAACAGGCCTATCGCCAACCGTCGGCGGTGGACCGTGCCGGCGGCCAGCCCCACGGTGATCAGCAGCATCAGCAGCACCGCCGGCTTCACCTCCGGACGCCCGCCGACGACGGTGAGCTGGTCGCGCACCACCCGCTCCGGCCCGAGCGCGAGCAGACCGACCACGAAGGCGGCGAACCACGGGGTGCAGAGGCGGCGGGTCAACCGGTGGATCAGGTAGAGGAAGACCGCGTACAGCGCGAGCATCGGCAGGCGCAGCACCGGCCAGCTCGGCCCGGCCACCGCCACCAGGGGAGCGGCCAGGTATGACTCCAACATCCCCATGTAGTGCTGGCCGTAGAGGAAGACCGGGCGTTCCCGGCCCTGCCCGATGTGCAGCGCGGCGAGACCGAACGTCGCCTCGTCGCTGTTCGACACCGGCACCGTGAACAGCGTCAGGACCAGCCGGTAGACGACACCGGCGAGCCCGAACAGCAGCGCGGCGAGCGCCGGTCGATCGAGTCGCGGGCGCCATCGCCCACGGTGCTGCTCTGGATGCGACACGACCAACGCCCCCGTCGTCGTCCCGACCGGAGTGTTTCACGTTCGGCCGGGCCGCCGAGGCCGATCGGCGCAGCCCGGTGGGGCCGGGTCGGCCACCCGGTGACCGGGCCGGCTCGGCGCGGCCCGGGTTGGCTCGCGTGGCCGTGGCTGTCGACGTGTGGCAGGGTTGGCCCGTGCCACCCACTCCCGCCGGCCAACTGGCCGTTCCGAACCTGCACCGGGCCGCGCGGATCGAGGATGCCGTGCACCAGCTCGTCGAGCGCCGGCTGCGGCGCACCGGCTGGCGGGTCAACATCGTCGCGTACACCGGCTACGGCGCGCCGGGTTGGGTGCGGGTGATGTGTCGGGTGCTGCTGGGCCGTCCGGACACCCGTCAGCGGGGTCGGCTCGACAAGGTCCGCGGCTGGCGCAGCTTCACGACGTTGCCCAACAAGCACGTCACGGTGACCATCGAGGCCGGCGGGGTGCGACACGAGACGCGGGCCGACCGCAGCGGCTTCGTCGACACGCTGGTCGAGGCGGACCTGCCGCCCGGTTGGGGTACGGTCCGGCTCAGCGTCCCGGACGCCGAGCCGGTCGACGCCCCGGTGCGCATCCTCGACCCGGAGGTCAAGTTCGGCATCATCTCCGACATCGATGACACGGTGATGGTGACCGCACTGCCCCGGCCGCTGCTCGCCGCATGGAACACGTTCGTGCTCGACGAGCACGCCCGCAACGCGGTGCCCGGCATGGCGGTGCTCTACGAGCGGCTGGTCACCTCGCACCCCGGCGCACCGGTCTTCTACCTCTCCACCGGCGCCTGGAACGTGGCCCCGACCCTGACCCGCTTCCTGTCCCGCCACCTCTACCCGGCCGGGCCGCTGCTGCTCACCGACTGGGGCCCGACCGCCGACCGCTGGTTCCGCAGCGGCATGGAACACAAGCGGTCCACCCTGGCCCGGCTGGCAAAGGAGTTCCCCGACGTGCGCTGGCTGCTCGTCGGCGACGATGGCCAGCACGACCAGGAGATCTACCGGGAGTTCGCCGCCGCCCACCCGGAGAACGTCGCCGGGGTGGCGATCCGCCGCCTCTCCCCGACCCAGTCGGTCCTGGCCGGCACCCTGCCCGCCCCCGCCGGTCGCCCGTCGTCGGGGCCGGTGGGGCAGAAGTGGCTGTCCGCCCCGGACGGCGCCGGCCTCTGGCAACTGCTCCGCGACGCCGGCCTGGTCTGATCCGCCGACGCCGACGCCGACGCCTCCGACGGCGCCTCGCGCCAGGACCGGCCGTGGGCGTGCCCGTCCTGAACGGTCAGCGGCTGACTCCGCAGAGTGAAAGCTGTGAAGAATACTTGCGTGGCGGTCCCGCAGCACTGAACATACTTTCGTGCGTGTCGACTTTCATCGATCCCTTCCCGGGCTGGCGCTGGTAGCGGCGCTGACGCTCGGCGCGGCCCTCCCCACGGCCGTACCTCCCTCCCCGACCACGCCGCATGGCACCGTGCCGGTGGCCGCCCAGGCAGCCTGCGTGACAGATCCGGCCACCCCGAAACGGCAGTTCCGGGGCATGTGGATCGCCAGCGTGGCCAACATCGACTGGCCCAGCCGCACCGGCCTCACCGCCGCCGCCCAACAGGCGGAGTACCGGGGTTGGCTCGACCTGGCCCAGCAGCGTCGGATGAACGCCGTCGTCGTGCAGGTCCGTCCCGCCGCCGACGCCTTCTGGCCGTCGACGCACGAGCCGTGGTCGCAGTGGCTCACCGGAACCCAGGGAGGCAATCCCGGCTACGACCCGATGGCCTTCATGGTGGCCGAGGCGCACGCCCGCAACCTGGAGTTCCACGCCTGGTTCAACCCGTACCGGGTCGCGACCCACACCGACCTGACCAAGCTGGCCGCCAGCCACCCGGCCCGCACGAACCCGGGCTGGGCGGTCGCCTACAACGGCCAGCTCTACTACAACCCCGGCATCCCCGCCGTCCGGGCCTTCGTGCAGACCGCGATGATGGACGCCGTCAGCCGCTACGACATCGACGCGGTGCACTGGGACGACTACTTCTACCCGTACCCGGGCAGCGGTGGGGGCTTCCCCGACCAGGCCACGTACGCCCAGTACGGTGCCGGCTTCAGCACCATCGCCGACTGGCGGCGCAACAACGTCAACCTGCTGGTGCAGGAGATGAGTGCCAAGATCCGGGCGGCGAAGCCGTGGGTGAAGCTCGGCGTGAGCCCGTTCGGCATCTGGCGCAACGCCGGCACCGACCCGCTCGGCTCGCGCACCACCGGCCTCCAGTCGTACGACGCGATCTACGCCGACACCCGACGGTGGGTGAAGCAGGGTTGGATCGACTTCAGCCAGTCCACCGGCACGCGGGCCGCGTACGCCGACCCGCCCGCCTGGATCGAGGTGCCCGGTC
>NZ_JBEYSL010000454.1:0-5465 GCF_040642735.1 Micromonospora sp. NPDC047753
GGACGCGGGCGGCGGCTCCGGCTTCGCGGCGGTCAGCGTGCCGATCGCGGCGGTGAGGCTGGCGCAGGGCGTCGGCCGGCTGATCCGGGCGACCGCGAAGATCACCCGGACCAGTGTGGGATCGACGGCGAAGTAGCGGCCGACGCCGCTGGCGACCCCGGCGACCATGCGGTCGGTGGTGGGTCGCCGGAGCTGCTTGTACGGGGCGTGGGGAGCGGTGGTCGATGTCATACCCCCACAGTCCGCGCTGGCGCCCGGTGTGCCCTCGGTGACCGCCCGGATCCTTACCCTGACCAATCCCTGACCGGGGCCAGATAGTCAGGAATCCGACTCTTTTCCGTTCCGGTAACCCGGCCCGGGGAGAATTTGCTCCCGTGACCACCTTGCTCAAGCCGCTCCGCAGGATCGCGGCATACGCAGTTTGTGCTGATTCAAGCGGCCGAGTCCTACTGGTCCGCGCATCGGAGCGCTCCGGCACCCCCGGCACGTGGTCGCTGCCCGGAGGGGCGGTCGACCACGGCGAGGACCCGAACCACACGGTCGTCCGCGAGACCGCCGCCGAAACCGGTCTCTCCGTCGCCGTCTCCGGCCTGGCCGACGTGCTCGCCGACATGCGGGCACTTCCCGACCGCGGCATCACCATCCACACCGACCGCCTGATCTACCGGGTTGCCGTGCGTGGTGGCACCCTCGCCGACCGGGTCGGCGAGCGCCCCACCGACCTGGCCCGGTGGTACACCCTCGACGAGGCGCGCGAGCTGCCGCTGCGCTCGTTCACCGCACGCGCCCTCGGGCTGCCCGCCTCCTCGGCCGACGTGGTGCCCGACGAGGCACCCGAGTTCCCCTCCTTCTACGCCGTGCCCGGCCCCGACGGGCTGCACCGGGCCCAGCGCTTCGCCGCGTACGCGGTCTGCACCGACCCCGCCGGCCGAGTGCTGCTCACCCGCATCTCCGACGGCTACCCCGGCGCCGGCTGCTGGCACCTACCCGGAGGCGGCACCGACTACGGCGAACAGCCCGGCGCGGCACTCATCCGGGAGCTGATCGAGGAAACCGGCCAGGCCGGCCGCCTCGTCGAGCTGCTCGGCGTCGCGAGTCACCGCGACGCCGCCTCACTCGGCCCCGAGGGTTACCCGATCGACTGGCACGGCGTACGCGCCTTCTACCGGGTCGTCGTCGACCAGCCCAACCCGCTGACCGTGGCCGACGTGGGCGGCTCCACCTGCGAGGCCCGCTGGTTCGGCCGCGAGGAGTTGGGCGCCCTCCCCACCGACCGCCTCACCGAGGTGACCGCCGAAGCAGTCCAGGCCGCCCAACTCACCTGACCCCGAGGGGTCGTCCGGCTTCGGTAGGTCCCTGCCCCAGCCTGTGATCCACTCGGGTTCCTTGAAAACGCGGTATCCCGGGCGCTGGAATGCCGCGCCTTCCGTGAACCTGAGTGGATCACCGTCAGTCTCGACTCCGGCAACGCGAATGGACTCCACAATGCGGGCTGAAGGAGTGACGCGGACCGGGTCGCATAACGGACTTAAAGTCCTTTACGGGGCTGATCGGTCGTCGTCAAGGGCCGGCTACCTCGGCCTGAACGCGCGGTTCGCCGAGCTCTGCGGGTTTCCCGTGCCCTGCCTCGCATTGATCATGAAGTTATCGTCTGAACGCGAGTTGGACGACGGTAACTTGATGATCAACAGTTGTGGGCGCGAAGCGGGGGCGAGCGAAGGTGCAATTCGCGCGGCGAGTCGGAGCGTACGGGCTTTTGCGGGACTCGGGCCGGGTCCTGGTCGTTCGGGACGGGGCGGCGGGCGAGTTTCCCGGGGCCTGGCGGTTGCCCGGCGGTGCCGTCAGGCATGCCGAGGACCCGGAGCGCGCCGTGATCCGCCAGGTCGACGAGCAGGTCGGGTTGACGGTTGCGGTGACGCGACTACTCGCGGTGGTTGCCGATGTGGCCACCTTCTCGGAGGACATGGCTTCGCTGCACAGTGACCGGCTGCTGTTCGACCTCAGCACGCCCCACGACGCGCTGCCTCACGGCGCGGAGCGTGAGAGTGCGCGGCCCGGGGGCGGGTCGCGCGGCGTCGGGGCTGGTCTGGTCGATCAGGCTTCCTGGCTCTCGCTGGCGGAGGCGGCGCAGTTGCCGCTGACCCCGTTCACCGCCGAGGCGCTCGGCCTGCCGGTCACCCCACTGCCGCCGGCGGCGCACCGGTCGCGGGACCTGTTGCCGCCGCAGCACCCCGACCGTCGGCTGCGCTTCGGGGCGTACGGGCTGGTCACCGACCCCGCTGGGCGGATCCTGCTCACCCAGATCGCGGAGGGCTACCCGGGGGCCGGTCTGTGGCATCTGCCTGGCGGGGGCACTGATCACGGCGAGCAGCCGACCACCGGGTTGCTGCGGGAGTTGGTCGAGGAGGGCGGGCAGGTGGGCCGGGTGGTGGAGCTTCTCGGCGTCAACAATCTGCACAATCCCGCCGCGCTGGGCCCGGAGGGTCGACCTCTGGACTGGCATGGCGTACGGGTGATCTATCGGGTGCTGGTGGACGTACCTACCGACGCGGTGGTCACCGAGTCCGCCGGGGGGTCGACGGCGCGGGCGGGGTGGTTCAGCCGCGAGGAGGCCACTGACCTGCCGTTGAGCGACATCGCTGCCGTGGCAATCGGACAGAGTGGTCGATAGCACACCGCTCGGCGAGCCGAGTTGGTGACCCTCCGGTACAGTCAAAGGCGGGAATGATGGAGGAAAAGGGCGATGAAGCCCGGGATGGGAACAAGCGAGCGGTTCGAGCGGTTTAAGCCAGATACAAGTACCGCCGGCAGCTATCGCCAAGCCATGTTCCCCTATGCGATGGTGTACTCCGCAAAACGGCTGCCGGGCCATGCAAGGTCCGGCACGAGACAGCCGGACACCCGCCACGTGGCGGTCAGCAGATCCGGTGATGGAGGAAACGTGCCGAGAGCCCCATGGCGCCGGCGTCGTACTACTGACAGTCCGCGCCCCGCAGGGCGTCGCTGGGCGGGCCGGTTGCGCCGCAGCAGCACGTTCGCCCGCCAGGTGCTGTTGGTCCGGGTCGGCCGCCGTGACGGCGACCTGCACCCGACCGACCTGGCCCCGACCGAGCACCGGTACGCCGATCGGCAGCGCCGTCGCTACGGCCTGGACCGGCTCAGCCGACCGACACTGGGTGTGGACCCGACACTGGGCCTGGACCGAGGCGACGTCGAGGCGGTCATGCCGGTCAGCCCGGCGATGCCGCCGATGACGCAGACCGACGAGGCCCACACGATCCCGCTGCTTCCCGGCGAGCGCACCATCGCGCGCCGGATGAAGTTCGGCCTGGTCAACGCCTGCACGCTGGCCAGCCTGATGCTCGGCATGCTGGCCATCTTCCTGGCCATGCAGGGCGAGGTGCGCATGGCGGCGCTCTGCCTGATCGCGTGCGTCGGCTTCGACGGTCTGGACGGTGCCCTGGCCCGACGGCTCGGGGTGGCCAGCCCGTTCGGCGCGCAGATGGACTCCCTGGCCGACATGTGCTCGTTTGGTCTCGCCGCGCCGGTAGTGGTCTACGCCTCGCTCGCCGGTTCCGTCTCCACGGCGGCGGCGGCGGTGGCGTGCGCCCTGGTCGCGGCGTGCGCCGCGATCCGACTGGCCCGCTTCAACGTCTCGCCGAAGGACGGCAGGTTCTTCTGCGGGGTGCCCACCACCATGGCGGCCGCGGTCCTCGCCGTGACAGTGGCGATCGGCCTGCCGGTGCCCGGTGCCGTGCTGGTCGCCGGTGTGGCGCTGCTGGCCTTCGCGATGGTGTCCAGCTTCCCGTACGCCAAGCTCGCCCGCCTGGTGAAGCTGCCGCCGTGGCTCTGGCTGGCCCCGGTGATCGGCGCACTGGTCGACATCCGGCTCACGTTCGCCCTGATCGTGGTGGGCTACCTGGTCAGCGGGCCGGTTCTCTGGCTGCGGCAACGTCGTACCGCCTGATGTGAACAGACAGAACGGGGCGCCGCGGTCAGCGGCGCCCCGTTCTTCGTCTGCGGGTCAGCGCCAGCGGGCGATGACCGTGGACCCGCCGACCACCTTGTCGCCCGGCCCGACCAGCGGGTCGGCGGCCTCGGCGGGCAGGTAGACGTCGGTCCGGGAGCCGAACCGGATCAGCCCGAAGCGCTCGCCCTTGGCCAGCAGCGCGCCGATCGGCGCGCGCTGCACGATCCGGCGGGCGATCAGCCCGGTCCGCTGCGCGACCACCACGGTGCCGCGAGCGGTGTCCAGCACGGTGTACGCGGCGACGTTGTGCTCGGCGTCCGGCTTCATCGCGTTGACGAAGCCGCCATCGGCCACGAAGTAGTCCACCACCTTGCCGGCGACCGGAGCGCGGTTGACGTGCACGTCCAGCACCGACAGGAAGACCGCGATCCGTAGCCACTCGCCGTCGCCGAAGCGCTCGTCGTGCAGCCGCTGCACCGACAGGACCTTCCCGTCCGCGCTGGCGACCACGGCGCTCGGGTCCTCCGGCACGTCCCGTTCGGGGTCCCGGAAGAACGCGGCGACCGGCCCGGCGGCCAGGGCCGGCAGCAGCCACAGCTTGGACGACGGGCGCGCCACCCGGGCCAGCGCCGCGAGGCCCAGCGCGATGCCCGCCGCCGCCACGCCGTTGGAGTCGATGTGCATGCCCCGGGTCACCGGCACGCTCGACGGCCGGTACGCGGGGGCCAGGCTGTCGGCAGCGGCCGGGCTGGCCGGGGTGAACCGCAGTCGGTACACCCGCACCGGTGGCGAGTTGCGCAGCACCAGATCGGCGCCGACGCCGTAGAGGGCGTCCTGTCGGGCCAGCTCGGCGGCGGCACCCTCGGTCCGGCCGGGGGTGGCGACGGTCGCCACGCTCAGCACCGCCCCGTCGGTCAGGTACTTGACCAACCCCTCGACGCCGCTGCGGGTGGCCTCGGCGGTGCCGGTGAACGCCTCAGCGGCGATGACGACCTCGGCGGCCTCGGCCTCGGCCAGCGAGTCGACGACGCTCACCCGGTCGGCCACCCAGCGACCCTGGGCTGTGACGTGCTCGCTGAGCGCGGCAGCGCCGAACGGCTCGGCGGGCACCACGGTGAGCCGGTCACCGGGAAGCAGCGCATCGACCGCCGCGGCCAGCACCGCGGAGTCCGGGGTCACCCCGACCAGCAGGGCGGCCTTGGGGTCGTTGATCCGGGCCAGCTCGGCGACGAGGGTACGGGCGGCTCGCTCGCCGATGCGGACCGGACCGGACCGGCCGGTGGTACGCACGGCGGGGGACTGGGTCATGTCGGGCGGGCTCCTGACGGGGGTAGAGACGGGAATCGCGGCGGGACCGCCATGGGCGGGACGGGCCGGCCGGCGGAGGCGAGATCTCCACCAGCCAGCATATGCGTCCGTCCGCGCCGGCCGCACCGCCGTGGGGATGCGGTGGACCGACGCGGACGGCCCCCCAGGTAAGGCTTGCCTGCAGATA
>NZ_JBEYSL010000455.1:0-5465 GCF_040642735.1 Micromonospora sp. NPDC047753
GCCAAACTTCCCGACATCGACCTGCTGCGGCAGCGCTGCAAGGCGCTGGCCGTGCTCGAGCGCATCATCGATGTCGAGCAGCAGCAGGTCCGGCTCGCGGACCAGGGCCCGCGCCACTGCCACCCGCTGCGCCTGCCCACCGGACAACTCCGCCGGCCAGGCGCGATCCCGCTCGGCGAGACCGACCTCGGCCAGCGCCCGCCGGATCCGCCCCGGGCCGTCCGCGCCGGACAGGCCGAGCCCCACGTTCTCCGCCACGCGTTTCCATGGCAGCAACCGGTGCTCCTGAAAGACCACCGCGGCGGTGCCGTGCACGACGCTCGTCCCGCTGGCCTCGCCGTCCAACCCGGCGAGAATCCTCAGCAGCGTGCTCTTGCCGGAACCGCTGCCGCCCAGCAGGGCCACCACCTCGCCGCGGGCGATGGTCAGGTCGACCCCGGCCAGCACGACCGTCGGCCCGAACGCCCGGCGCACCGTGTGGGCGGTGAGCACCGGCTCGGCGCCGTTCAGGTGGCCCGCAGTCCGCGACGCCATGTCAACATCCTCCTCTCCAGGACGCGCAAGGCACTGTCGGATATCAGCCCGAGCAGCGCGTAGACGAGCAGGCCGAGCACCACCACGTCGGTCTGGCTGAACTCCCGCGCCTCCATCATCAGAAAGCCGATCCCGGTCTGGGCGTTGACCTGCTCGCCGACGACCAGGCTGAGCCAGGCCGCCCCGATCGCCAGCCGCAGGCCGAGGAAGAGCGACGGCAACGCGCCGGGCAGCACCACGTGCCGCAGTCGGGCGGCCTGCCCCAGACCACAGGTGCGGGCTGCTTCCACCAGCCGCTCGTCGATGTCCCGGATGC
Source organism: Micromonospora sp. NPDC047753 (assembly GCF_040642735.1). Taxonomy (NCBI): domain Bacteria; kingdom Bacillati; phylum Actinomycetota; class Actinomycetes; order Micromonosporales; family Micromonosporaceae; genus Micromonospora; species Micromonospora sp. NPDC047753. The sequence goes on from NZ_JBEYSL010000455.1 coordinate 851, forward strand.
CGGCGTAGGTGTTGAAGTAGATGGGGAAGAACGCGCCCAGAGCCACCAGGCTGATCTTGAGTGATTCACCGATGCCCACCCAGATGATCAGCAACGGGACCAGCCCGAGGTGCGGCAGCATCCGGGCCATCTGCACCGGCGGGTCGACCAGGTCGTCGCCGAGTCGCAGCAGCCCGGCCACGGTGCCCAGGACCAGGGCCAGGAGACCGCCGATCAGCAGGCCGGCCCCGGCCCGGGTGAGGGAGTCCAGCAGGTGGATTCCGAGCGTCCCGTCCCGGCTCAGCCGCGCGCCGGTGGCCAGGACGTCGCTGGGCGCGGGTAGCTTCTCGGCCGCCAGCAGCCCGGTGCGCGCGGCCAACTCCCACCCCACGACCAGCGCCATCGGGCTCACCACCCGCCGCCAGCGCCGGGACGACCGCTGACGACGGGGTACGACAGGCGCCGCCGCTGTGACCTCTTCGGGCGCCTCGACGAGCGTCGTACGACTCACTGGAACACCTCGTTGAACCGGCCGTCGACCCGGGATCGGAGATCGACCGGCCCCGGGATGAGTTCCAGAGCGATGAAGCTGTCGGTGATCGCCTGAAGTTCGTCGCCGATGGCCGGGGTGACCGGGGCGAGGGGCTTGGCGCTGCGGGCCAGGGCGCGGCTGGTGACGTCCTGGGGGATCTTCAGCTCCGGCGCGAGGGTGCTGGCCCGCTCCTCGGGGTGGGCGATGCCCCAGTCGGTCACCTCGCGGTAGCGCTGCAGGAAAGCGCGGATCTCGTCCGTCCGCTTGTCGACCGCTCGGGGTGAGGCCAGGACGTACTCGCGGTTGCTGGCCAGACCGGTCGCGTCGGCGAGCACCTGGACCCCCGGTTGCTCGGCCAGGGCGAAGTACGGGTCCCAGATCACCCAGGCGTCGATCTGCCCGCCGTCGAACGCGGGCCGCCCCTCGGCGGGTTTGAGGTACTTGACCTGGATGTCCTTCAACGTCATGTTGTTCGCTTCCAGCAGCCGCACCAGCAGCCAGTGCACGTTGGACCCCTTGTTGAGGGCCACCGTTCGGCCCTTGAGGTCGGCGAAGCTGCGGTAGCCCCGGTCGGCCTTGACCAGCACGGCCTCCCCCTGCGGAATCGGTGCCGAGGTGCCGATGACGGAGAACGGGATCTTCCCGGCGGCGGCGAAGACGGGAGGCGCCTCGCCGACCTGTCCGATGTCGATCGAGCCGGCCTTGAGCGCCTCGGTGAGCGCGGGTCCGCTCTCGAACAGTGACCACTCCACATCCGGTGCGGCGCCGCGCGCCTTGACCAGGCTCAGCCCGCCGAAGCGCTGGTAGCCGATCCGGAGCTTCTGCGCGCTGCCGCCGTCCGCATCGGCGGATCCGCCGCACGCGCTCACCGCCACAGTGGCGAGCAGCGCCACTGTGCTGAGTGCCGCCGTCAGGAGGCGGCGGTGCGGGGGACGGCTCGTCGACGGGGTGGGCATGGCGGCTCCTCGGGTCGGGGCAGGCGGACAGCGGCGCATCGACAGGTGTCGGCGCCGGCAGTAGCCTACTAACCCGATAGGTTTTATGGGTAGGCTGTCGGCGGGATCGTCCCACCCCTCAGGAGGTGCCCGCCTCGCCGCGTGCGCCGACCGCCCCCGCTGGAGGAAAGAGCCCCATGACCCTCACCTTCCACTGGTTCCTGCCCACCAACGGCGACAGCCGGGACATCGTCGGCGGCGGCCACGGCGTACCGACCGGTGCCGCGGGAGGCGCCCGCCCGGCCAGCGTGGCGTACCTCGGGCAGATCGCCCGCAGCGCCGAGCAACTCGGCTTCGTCGGCGCCCTCACCCCCACCGGGGCCTGGTGCGAGGACGCCTGGCTCAGCACCGCGATGCTCACCGAGGTGACCGAACGACTCAAGTTCCTGGTCGCCTTCCGGCCCGGGCTGCTGGCCCCCACGCTGGCCGCCCAGATGGCCTCGACCTTCCAGCGGCTGTCCCAGGGCCGGCTGCTGCTCAACGTGGTCACCGGCGGCGAGTCACAGGAGCAGCGGGCCTACGGCGACTTCCTGGACAAGGACGCCCGGTACGCGCGGGCCGACGAGTTCCTGCACGTGGTGCGTGCGCTGTGGCGCGGCGAGACCGTCGACCACGACGGCACCCACGTCCGCGTCGAACAGGCACGGCTGCACCGGCCGCCCGACCCGGTGCCGCCGGTCTACTTCGGTGGGTCCTCCGCCGCCGCACTTCCGGTGGCGGTGCGGCACAGCGACGTCTATCTCACCTGGGGCGAGCCGCCGGCCCTGGTCGCCGACAAGCTGGAGCGGGTCCGGGCGCTGGCCGCCCGCGCCGGGCGGGAGTTGCGCTTCGGCATCCGGTTGCACGTCATCGCGCGCGACACCGCCGAGCAGGCCTGGGCGCAGGCCCAGCGCCTGCTCGACGGGGTGTCCGAGGCCGACATCCGGGCCGTGCAGGAGGGACTGCGCCGCAGCGAGTCCGAGGGGCAGCGCCGCATGCTCGACCTCAACGGTGGCTCCCGCGACGGCCTGGAGGTCGCCCCCAACCTGTGGGCGGGGGTCGGGCTGGTCCGCGGCGGGGCCGGCACCGCGCTGGTGGGCAGCCACGCCGAAATCGCCGACCGGATCGCTGAATACCACGCGCTCGGCATCGACGAGTTCATCCTCTCCGGCTATCCGCACCTGGAGGAGGCGTACTGGTTCGGGGAGGGCGTGCTGCCGATCCTGCGCGATCGTGGGCTGTGGCGGCACCCCGACGGCCAGCCAGGGACCGGCGACCACGTCGACATCCCCTTCGCCGGCGTGCCAGCGCCGCAACCCGCCGTGGCCCGCTGACCGGCCGGTCCGCCGCAACCGGGGCCAGGACCGCCTACAGGTCCATCGCGTAGACCCGGACCCGGCGGCCCGTGTCCGGTTGAACGGTCTCCCGCTCCAGCCACATGCCCAGCTTGACCATCACCCGCGCGGACGCCTCGTTGCCGACGGCGTGGATGCTGACCAACCGCCGCAGGTCGAGCGTGGCACGAGTGTGGGCGACAACGGCCTGGGCAGCCTCGGTGGCCAGGCCCCGACCCCAGTACGCGCGGCCGAGCCGCCAGCCGATCTCCACAGCCGGCATGATCTCGGGCAGGAAGCTCGGCACCGCCAGTCCGGTGAAACCGGCCAGCTCCCCGGTCTCGCTGATCTCCACCGCGTACAGGCCGAAGCCGTGCTCGTCCCAGTGCCGCTGATAGGTGGCCAGACGCTCCGCTGTCGCGGCCCGGTCCAGGGTGCGGCCGTGATGGATGTAGCGCATCACCTCGGGCTGCGCGTTGACCGCCGCGAACCCGTCCAGATCATCGCTGCGCATGCGGCGCAACAGCAGCCGCTCGGTCCTGAGGGACGTGGCGTCGAGAGGGCTCGTCAGGTCAGGCACGCTCCCTTTTAGCATTGCAACGCGCACGAGGCCATCGGTTATCTCGCTGCGGGTCGCCCGGCGAACCGCTGGCCGACCCGCCGCGCCGCGAGGCTCACCACGGTGCTGCCGGCCGCCATCCCGACCAGCACCAGAATCCCCCCGACCACCCACAGCCCGCTGTCGTCGGTCCCGGCGGCCCGCCAGGACCAGACCGCCGTGAACGCCACGGTCATCACCGACGCCACCAGCCACGGGCTGAGCCGCGTCCCGGCGAGCGCGGCCAGCAACACGAGCGTCACCACACAGCCGATCACCTGCCACGGCTCGTACGGGCCGCTGCTCGCGCCGGTCTGCGCGTCGACCGTGTATCGGGTGTCCCAGCCCAGCCAGAGGAGCCACGTCCCGACCGTGGCCGCCGCCAGGAACAGAACACCGAGCAGTGCGCGCGTACCCCTCGTCGCCGTCATCCGGTGATCATCCCCTGCCTGCCGCCGCACGGGAACACGTACCCGCACCGGGCTGTGAACCAGGCCGATCCCCAGTGGACTGTTGCCTCGGTCGGTGGCGATCCTCTACGGTCTGCTCAGCGGTGGGCGGTGCGGTCCGCATCCGACCCGACACCGCCGGATGCCCGTCGTGCGGGCCGGGATGGTGGAGTCCCGGGTCGCCCCGTCGGCGGTGGCCCGGCGGTCGTGTGACTCCCAGCTCGTCCCCTCGGGTCCTGGTGCCCGGGTGGCTCCTCGTGGAGCCGACGGCGAGCCGGGGCACGCCGACCCACCGGGAGAGCCCCGTGTTCCTCAGCCCGCATGAGCAGGATCGCCTGCTCGTCCACGTCGCGGCCGATGTCGCCCGCGCCCGCCGCGAACGCGGCCTGCGCCTCAACTACCCCGAAGCCGTCGCGGTGATCACCGCGTTCCTCCTCGAAGGGGCCCGCGACGGGCGGTCGGTGGTCGACCTGATGTCGGCCGGCCGGGCGGTGCTGGGCCGCGACGACGTCCAGGACGGCATCCCCGAGCTGCTGAGGGAGGTGCAGGTGGAGGCGACGTTCCCGGACGGCACCAAGCTCGTGACGGTGCACCACCCGATCCCGTGATCCCCGGGGAGATCCTGCCGGCGGCCGACCCGGTCGAGATCAACGTGGTACGCATATAGGTGATGTAGCCGTTCTCGTACAGGCGCTGCGCGGTACGCATCGTCTGCTGCGAGGACAGGCGCAGCTTGCGGGCCGCCTCCT
>NZ_JBEYSL010000456.1:0-5460 GCF_040642735.1 Micromonospora sp. NPDC047753
GCTGGTGGTGTCGGCGTGGCGAGCCGTGGCTCTGCGCCGACACCACGGCCCCGACCGTGTCGCGCGGCGAGACCGACGACGGGGTCCCGTTGCACCTGACCCTCGGCCTCGGCGCGCTCGCCGAGGCGGTGGTGGTACCCGAGCGTGCCGTCATTCCGATCCCCGCCGGGCTGCCGCCCGAGCAGGCCGCACTGCTCGGCTGTGCGGTGCTCACCGGCGTCGGTGCGGTCCGGAACACCGCCCGGGTGACACCCGGCGAGTCGGTCGCTGTCGTCGGGCTCGGTGGGGTCGGGCTCGCCGTGCTCAGCGCGGCCCGCCGGGCCGGTGCCACGACGATCCTGGCCATCGACGTCGCCGAGGCGAAACGGGACCTGGCGCTCGCCGCCGGGGCGACCGACTTCCTGCTCTCCGACGACCGGCTCTCCAAGGAGGTACGGGCGCGCACCGAGAGCCGGGGCGTCGACCACGCCTTCGAGTGCGTCGGTCGGGCCGCCACCATCCGCGCCGCCTGGCGGCTGACCCGGCGCGGGGGAGCGGTGACAGTGGTCGGCATGGGCGCCAAGGACGACATGGTCAGCCTGGGCGCGCTGGACATCTTCCACTCCGCGCGCACCCTGCGCTCCTCGGTGTACGGCTCGTCCGATCCGGACCGGGAGGTGCCGGTGCTGGCCGCGGAGCTCGCCGACCGCGCACTGGATCTGGGTGTGCTGGTCAGCGGGACGATTCCGTTGGACGAGGCGCCCGCGGCGTTCGACCGGTTGGCGCGGGGTGAGGGCGCTCGCTGGGTGGTCACGCTGGACTGACGCTGGTAACCGCCGTCGCGACGCGACCATCGACATCCCAGCGATTTGTCGGGGCGACTGGCGTGTCTGGCCAGGGAGCCTGGGGTCGGCCCGGGAAGGGCCAACCCTGGGCACCCTGGCGACGAGAGCCGGGCGACCGGTCAGAAGGGTGGGGCGTCCTCGCCCATCAGCGCCAGCACGACGCCACCCTTGCCGCTCTTGAGGCCCTGGACCACGACCTTGCCGGTGCTGCCGTCGGGCAGCTCCAGGGTGAAGGTCTTTCCGACCGCGTTCTTGGGGCCGTTTCCGGCGCTGTTGGCGGGTCGGAAGTCGCCTGCCCAGGGCGGAATCCCGCCCCTACGGGCCGGCTCGGCGAAGAGCGCGGCAGTGCCGGGGGTCCTGGTGCCGTCTGCGGAAAGGAGCACTGAGGCGCTGCGAAAGGTAGCCATATGCGCAAAGGCTAACCCGGACAACGCCGTTCGCGGTACCACAGTTGCCGGTGGCGGCGATTCGCTCGACCTCTGGCCCACCCCGCCAGGGGTGGGCCAGCCTCGGCTTACTTGCCGGTGACGATGCCCGGGTTGATGCAGAGCCCGGGGTTCGCGCCGTTCTTCTCCGCGATCTCCAGACAACGGGTCACCTTGTCGACCTTCGCGTTGGTCTCGGTGATCTGCTTGGAGATCTCGGCGTTCTTGCGGTCCTGCTCCAGGTTGCGGGTCTGCGCCAGCTTGTCCTGGAACGCCTTGATGTTGCCCTCGGTCTTGTCGTCGTGGTTCACCCGCGTGATGGTCACCGAGAGGATGTCCACGTCGGTGGCGAGGCGCGCCTCCGCGCTGGTCTTGATGTTCGCGGCGAACGGCTTCAGGTCGACGTTGAGGTCGCCGGTCTGGGCGTCGATCTTCTCCAGCGGGTTGTACGCGGCGAAGGCGTCGTTGACCGCGCTGTCCAGCTGCACACCCACCCGCTGACCTCGGAAGCTGCCGAAGTCGCCCTTGTAGTCCATGAACTGCTTCGGCGCGTTCTCCGGCTTGACCTGCCATTCGACAAGCACCTCGACGCAGGCGTCGGCGAGGGTGCCGGTGCGCACGCGTACGCAGTTGTTGCCACCGATGTGGTCGTACTTCTGGCGGCCCGCGTCCCACTCGCCGACCTTCTGCCAGGGCGCCACCCACTTCAGGCCCGAGCCGGTCACCTTCCCGGTGGGCTTGCCGAAGCTGGTGACGATGCCGACCGAGCGGATGGGCACGGAATGGGCGCTGGAGGCGACGCCGACCACCAGCGTGAGGGCGAGGAAGCCGAGCGCCGCGAGGGTGGCCATCCGCTTGAGCGGCCGTGCGGGAGCGACGAGGGCGACGACGGCGCTGATCGCCAGGGCGACGGCGAAGACGATCGCCGTGGTGAAGCCGGCGGGCATGGGGTGGGGACCTTCCGGTGGGCTGTGTGGATCATCAACCTAGGGGGTCAGGTCAAGTCGACGGCGCGGGGGAGTGGAGTTCAGGCACGTCAACTGCGGGTCGAATATGGATTCCATCGACATGGTTCGACTCGGGAGGCCCGCCGTAGGTTTCGTCCACGCGACGGGCCTGTGACCGCGGTCACCGAACCGACCGTCGCCGCGACGTGCGGAGGATGAGGCGATGGCCGGGCAAGCGCTCCTGTCGGCCCGTGGGCTGACCCGCGACTTCCGGGGCTTCCGGGCGGTCGACGACGTCGACCTCGACGTGGCGTCGGACAGCGTGCACGCGCTGGTCGGCCCGAACGGCGCGGGCAAGACCACCCTGTTCAACCTGCTCACCGGCTTCCTGCGCCCCAGCGGCGGCCGGATCGAGCTGGCCGGGCGGGACGTCACCGGGCTGCCCCCCGAGCAGGTGGCCCGGCTCGGCGTGGCCCGTTCGTTCCAGATCACCAGTCTCTTTCCCCAACTGTCCGCGCGCGAACACGTCGCGCTGGCGTTGCAGTCGTCCAGCGGGCTGGGCTGGCGGTTCTGGCGGTCGGCGAAGCTGATGGGCCGCTACACCGAACGGGCCGACGAACTGTTGGCCATGGTGGGACTGGCCGAGCTGGCGCACGCCCCCTCGGCGTCCCTGGCGTACGGCCGCAAACGCGCCCTGGAGCTGGCCATCGCCCTGGCGCTGGACCCGAAGGTGCTGCTGCTCGACGAGCCGACCGCGGGCATGGGCCTGGAGGACGTCGACCGCACCGTCGAGCTGATCGGTCGGGTCCGGCAGGGCCGGACCGTGGTGATGGTCGAGCACAACATGAGCGTGGTCGGCCGTCTCGCCGACACCGTCACAGTGCTCCAGGCCGGCAAGGTCCTCGTCGAGGGCCCGTACGAGCAGGTCCGCGCCGACGAGCGCGTGATCACCGCCTACCTGGGAGCCGCCGATGCTGCGCATTGAGAACCTGTCCGCCTTCTACGGCGAGGCGCAGGTGCTGCGTGACGTCAGCCTTGAGGTCTCCGCCGGCGAGGTGGTCACCCTGGTCGGCCGCAACGGTGCCGGCAAGTCCACGCTGTTGCGCTGCGTGATGGGGCTGCACCCCGGTCAGCGCGGCACGGTGGAGCTGGACGGGCGGGACATCACCGGGTTGGCGGCGCACAAGCGGGCCCGCCTGGGGCTGGGCTGGGTGCCCGACGACCGGGGCAGCTACGCCACGTTGACCGTCACCGAGAACCTCACGCTGCCACCCACTGTCGGCCCCGACCCGTGGTCGCTGGATCGGGTGTACGAGGCGTTCCCGGCCCTGTACACCCGACGGGACTCGGCGGCCACCATGCTCTCCGGCGGCGAGCAGCAGATGCTCGCGCTGGCCCGGGTGCTGCGGATGGGCGCTCGGCTGCTGCTCTGCGACGAGCCCACCGAGGGGCTGTCGCCACTGCTGGTGCAGCAGGTCGGCGACCTGCTGCGCGAGGCCAAACGGCACGGGGTGACCGTGCTGCTGGTCGAGCAGAACCTGCACTTCGCCACCGGTGTCGCCGACCGGCACTACCTGCTGGCCGAGGGCCGGGTCGCCGAGGCGATGGACAACTCCGAGGTGCGTTCGCGCGAACGCGAACTGCTCGCGTACCTCGGGATCTGAATTTTCTCAACGACGACCCGCGCGACGCCGCGCGGAATGGATGGAGTGGGCATGCGCAGGACGATGGGTGTGGCCGCGGCGTCGGCCGTGGTGGTGCTGGCCGCCGGGTGCGGTGGCGGTGGCCCCCAGTCGAGTGGCGACCAGAAGCTGACCGGCGACAAGATCGTGCTGGGCGTGCTCAACGACCAGTCCGGGGCGTACTCGGAGTTGTCCGGAAAGAACTCGGTGGCGGCGGTGGAGATGGCCATCGCCGACTTCACCGCGAAGTACGGCGACAAGGCGGTGACCACTGACATCACCGTGGAGACCGCGGACCACCAGAACAAGCCGGACGTGGCCAACTCCAAGGCCCAGGAGATGTACGACCGCAAGGGCGTCGACCTGATCCTGGACGTGCCCACCTCGTCGGCCGCGCTGAAGGTCGCCGACGTGGCGAAGGAGAAGAAGAAGCTCTACTTCAACATCGGGGCGGCAACCACCGACCTGACCGGCAAGAGCTGCAACAAGTACACCTTCCACTACGCGTACGACACGTACATGCTGGCCAACGGCACCGGAAAGACCACCACCGAGCAGATCGGCAAGAACTGGTACATCCTCTACCCGAACTACGCCTTCGGTCAGGACATGGAGAAGAGCTTCTCCACCGCGATCACGGCGGCCGGCGGCACTGTCGTCGGCAAGGACGGGGCGCCGTTCCCGAACACCAGCGGTGACTTCTCCACCTTCCTGCTCAAGGCGCCGAACCTGAACCCGAAGCCGGACGTGCTGGGCACCATGCAGGCCGGCGCGGAGCTGGTCAACGTGGTGAAGCAGTACAACGAGTTCAAGCTGCGGGACAAGGGCGTCGGCCTGGCGGTGGGGCTGATGTTCCTCACCGACATCCACTCGCTGACCCCGGCCGCGCTGGCCGGCACCACGTACACCGACGCCTGGTACTGGAACTTCGACGCGAAGAACCGGGAGTTCGCCGACCGCTTCCAGCAGAAGGCCGGCACCCGGCCGACCTTCGCGCACGCCGCCAACTACTCCGCGGCCCTGCAGTACCTGGAGGCCGTGCAGGCCGCCGGCACCGACGACGCGGACGCCGTGGTCAAGGGCCTGGAGGGCAAGACGGTCGAGGACGTCTTCCTGCGCAACGGGAAGATCCGCGCCGAGGACCATCGGGTGGTGCACGACGCCTACCTGGCCCAGGTGAAGTCGCAGTCCGAGGTCGCCGAGCCGTGGGACTACGTGAAGGTGCTCAAGACGATCCCCGCCGCGGAGGCGTTCCGCGCGCCCTCGACGGACTGCAAGCTGTGAGTGCGAGGAGTGAGCCGGTTTTGCGAGCCCCGCAGTCACGAACGGAGTTGACGCTGTGAGTGCGAGGAGTGAGCCGGTTTTGCGAGCCCCGCAGTCACGAACGGATGTGACGCGGTGAGCGGATTCGCGCAGAACACGTTCAACGGGCTGGTGAGTGGGGCGTTCTACGCCCTGCTCGCCCTCGGGCTCGCTGTCATCTTCGGCACTCGCGGGCGTGCTGCGCGCCCGCGTAGAGCACCGCGGGCCGCTTCCCGTCCTCGACCGTCCGTGCGTTCTTGGTGACCTTCACGGCGACAAT
>NZ_JBEYSL010000457.1:0-5456 GCF_040642735.1 Micromonospora sp. NPDC047753
CTGCCGGCGGCCCGTCCCGGCCGCCGGCACCACGCCACCCAGGAAGGGAGAACCGAGGGGGACGCGCGACACCGCACCGACACGGGGGGATCTGGCCTGCCTGACGAAAGGGAGAGCGCAGCTCATGGCCAACCACACCACCGGCACCCCGCACCACCTTCGACACCCGACCAGGGCACTGTTGGCCGCCATCTCCGCCACAGTGCTCGCCGCCACCTCGGTGACCATCCTCGCGGTCACCGGCACCGCGACCCCGGCCTCCGCGGCGGGGTTGTCCCCCTTCGACATCCCCAACCGGGGCGCCACCGTCCCGTTCATCGAGCACGAGGCGGAGAAGGTCGCCCACAACGGCACGAAGATCGGCCCGGACCGGCGTTACGGCACGCTGCCGTCCGAGGCGTCCGGCCGGGAGGCGGTCACCCTGGACGCCGTCGGTGAGTACGTCGAGTTCACCCTCACCGCCCCGGCCAACGCTGTCACCTTCCGCTACAGCCTGCCGGACAACTCGGCCGGCACCGGCCGGGATGCCGCCATCGACCTGCGAGCCAACGGCAACCTGCTGAAGTCGGTCCCGGTGACGTCGAAGTACGGCTGGTACTACGGCGGATACCCGTTCAACAACAACCCGGGTGACACCAACCCGCACCACTTCTACGACGAGACCCGGGCGCTGTTCGGCAGCACCCAGCCGGCCGGCACGAAGATCCGGCTCCAGGTCTCCTCGACGGCGCAGTCGCCCACGTTCACCATCGACCTGGCCGACTTCGAGCTTGTCGCGCCGATCGCCAAGCCCTCCGGTGTCATCGACGTGGTCACCGACTTCGGGGCCGATCCGAGCGGCGCGACCGACTCGACGGCGAAGTTCCAGGCGGCTGTCGACGCCGGCAAGGCGCAGGGCCGGGCGGTCTGGATCCCGACCGGCACCTTCACCCTCTGGGATCACGTGGTGGTCGACGGGGTGACTCTGCGCGGCGCGGGCCCCTGGTATTCAGTGCTCGGCGGCCGGCACCCCACCGAGCGGAACAGGTCCGTCGGCATCTACGGCAAGTACGTTCCCGGTGGCGGCTACACCGGCCCGGTCCGCTCGCACGAGGCGAACGGGCCCAGCCGCAACGTCACGCTGCGGGACTTCGCCATCATCGGCGACATCCGCGAACGGGTCGACGACGACCAGGTCAACGCCCTGGGCGGCGCGATGACCAACTCGGTGGTGGACAACCTCTGGCTGGAGAACACGAAGGTCGGGGCGTGGATGGACGGCCCGATGGACAACTTCACCATCCGCAACAGCCGGATCCTGGACCAGACCGCGGACGGGGTGAACTTCCACACCGGGGTGACGAACTCGACGGTGACGAACACGTTCGTCCGCAACACCGGTGACGACGCGTTGGCGATGTGGGCGCAGAGCGTGCCGAACGTCAATAACTCCTTCACCCGCAACACCATCGGCGTGACCCTGCTGGCGAACCACCTGGTCAGCTACGGCGGTCGCGACATCAAGATCACCGACAACGTGACCGCCGACTCGCTGACCAACGGTGGTGGCATCCACGTCGCGAACCGCTATCCGGGTGTGCAGGGCGACACCGCGGTCCGGGGCACCTGGACGATCGCCCGGAACACGCTGATCCGCAACGGCAACTCGGACTACAACTGGAACTTCGGAGTGGGGGCGATCTGGTTCTCCGCCCTCAACGAGTCGTTCCAGCAGGCCACCATCAACATCACCGACACCGACATTCTGGACAGCTCGTACGCGGCGCTGCACTGGATCGAGGGTCAGACCAGCGGCATCAACCTCTCCAACGTGCGGATCGACGGCGCCGGCACGTACGCGCTCCAGGTGCAGGCACCGAGCCAGGTGTCCTTCACCAACGTGCGGGCCACCAACATCGCGCAGAGCAACCCGATGCACAACTGCGTGGGCGGTGGCTTCCAGATCACCCAGGGCTCCGGCAACTCCGGCTGGTACACCCCGACCCCGTACTGCGGCCCGTGGCCGGACCCCCAGTGGGGTGGCGGACCCACCTCGCCGCCGCCCACCACGACCCCGCCCCCGACCACGACGCCGCCGACCACCCCACCGCCCACCACGCCGCCCCCGACCAGCGGGAACCTGGCGCTGGGCCGGTCGACGACCGCTACCAGCACCAACCAGAGCTACACGGCCGCCAACGTGGTGGACGGCAACGCGTCGACGTACTGGGAGAGCGCCAACAACGCCTTCCCCCAGTCGGTGACCATCGACCTGGGTGCGTCCCGGTCGGTCGACCGGGTGGCGCTCAAGCTGCCCAGTGGTTGGGAGCAACGCACCCAGACCCTGTCGGTGCTCGGCTCCACCGACGGCTCGTCGTACACCACACTGGCGTCGTCCGCCGGTCGGGTCTTCGCCCCCGGCTCGGGCAACACGGTGTCGATCGGGGTGCCCTCCGGTGACCGCCGCTACATCCGGGTCACCGTCACCGGCAACAGCGGCTGGCCGGCCGCGCAACTCTCCGAGGTCGAGGTGTACGGCGGCACCCAGACCACCCCGCCGCCGACCACACCGCCCCCAACCACACCGCCCCCAACCACGCCGCCGCCCAGCGGCAACCTCGCGGCCGGACGGTCGATCACCGAGACCAGCCACTCCGACGTGTACGCCGCCCCCAACGCGGTGGACGGCAACGCGAACACCTACTGGGAGAGCGCCAACAACGCGTTCCCGCAGTCGCTGACGGTGGACCTGGGCGCCGACCGGTCGGTGTCCCGGGTCGTGCTGAAGCTCCCACCCTCATCGGCCTGGCAGACGCGTACGCAGACGCTGGCGGTGCTCGGCTCCACTAACGGGTCGACGTTCAGCACGCTGAAGGCGTCCGCCGGCTACAGCTTCAACCCGGCCAGCGGCAACACGGTCACCGTGACCTTCACGGCGACCACCCAGCGGTACCTGCGGCTGACCGTCACCGGCAACAGCGGCTGGCCAGCCGGCCAGCTCAGCGAGTTCGAGATCTACTCCAGCTAGGTCGGGTGCCCCCGCCCGAAGCGGCGGGGGCACCCGGTCCGGGCGTCCCGGCGCAACGCCGCGCCGGCCGTCCGACCCGTCCCCACCCAGCACCGTCCCCCACCTGTCGCGGAACGACGGGCGTACCCCTGCACCCGTCGCCGGGCAACGCACCCACACCCACCCCCGAAAGAGGTGTAGCGACCCCATGTCCAGTAACGGCACCAGACGAGGCACGCCGCCAACCGGCGCGCACAATCCCGTCTCCCGTACGGGCCACCGACGGCTGCTCGCCGGCGTACTCGCCGGCGTGCTCCTCGCCACCGCCCCGGTCGTCACCCCCATGGCGAGCGCGGCACCGGCGGCCGACCCGTCCGCAGCCGCCGCCCGCGTGGCCATGCTCGCCGGGCTCTCCGCCACCATGACCGCCAGCAGCTACAACCAGAACTACGTGGCGGGCAACGCCAACGACGGCAACGCGTCAACCTACTGGGAGAGCGCCAACAACGCGTTCCCGCAGTGGATCCAGGCCGACCTGGGCGCCACTGTCAGCGTGGACCGGGTGGTGCTCAAGCTGCCACCCGCGTCGGACTGGCAGACCCGTACGCAGACGCTGTCGATCCTGGGATCGACGAACGGCTCGTCCTTCACCACCCTGAAGGCGTCCGCCGGCTACACCTTCAACCCGAGCAGCGGCAACACCGCGACCGTCAGCTTCACCGCCGCCAGCACCCGCTACGTACGCGTGCAGGTCACCGGCAACACCGGTTGGCCGGCCGCCCAGCTGTCCGAGGTCGAGGTGTACGGCGCGACCGGCAGCACCGACACCCAGGCTCCCAGCGTGCCGGGCAACCTGGCCTACACCCAGCCGGCCAGCGGGCAGATCCGGCTCGCCTGGTCGGCGTCGACCGACAACGTCGGGGTGACCGGCTACGACGTCTACGCCAACGGTGCGTTGCGTGGCAGCGTCGGCGGTTCGACGCTCACGTACACCGACAGTCAGGCGGACAGCGCCACGGTGTCGTACCACGTGCGGGCCAAGGACGCCGCCGGCAACCAGTCGGCGAACAGCAACACAGTGACCCGGACCGGCACCGGCAACCCGCCGACCGGCTCCAACCTGGCGATCGGCAAGCCGATCAGCGCCTCCGGGTTCGTGCACACGTTCGTGGCCGCCAACGCCAACGACAACAACGTGGCCACCTACTGGGAGGGCAACGGCAACCCGAGCACGCTGACCGTGCAGCTCGGCGCGAACGCCACCCTCAGCCAGGTCGTCGTGAAGCTCAACCCGGACTCGGCGTGGGGCGCGCGTACCCAGAACATCACGGTTCTCGGCCGGGACCAGGGCTCGTCGAGCTTCACCACCCTGGTCGGCGCGGCGAACTACAACTTCAGTCCGGGCAGCGGCAACACGGTGACCATCCCGGTCTCCGGCGCGGCGGCCGACGTACGGCTCTCGATCGCCTCGAACACCGGTGCCCCGGCTGGTCAGGTGGCCGAGTTCCAGGTCTTCGGCACTCCGGCCCCGAACCCGGACCTGACCGTGACCGGCATGTCGTTCAGCCCGTCCGCACCGGTGGAGACCAGCACCATCACGCTCTCCGCGACGGTACGTAACGCGGGCTCGGCGGCCTCCGGCGCGACCAACGTCAACTTCTACCTGGGCTCCACCCGGGTGGGCACGGCCTCGGTCGGCGGTCTCGCGGCCGGTGCCTCGACCACTGTCAGCGCCAGCATCGGCACCCGGGACTCGGGCAGCTACCCGCTCAGCGCCAAGGTCGACGAGTCGAACACCGTCGTCGAGCAGGACGACACCAACAACAGCTACACCAACCCCAGCCCGCTGGTCGTCGCCGCGGTCGCCAGCTCCGACCTCGTCGCCTCGGCGGTCGCCTGGTCGCCGGGCAACCCGTCGGCGGGCAACACGGTGACCTTCTCCGTGTCCGTCCGCAACGCCGGCAACCAGGCTTCCGCCTCCGGTGCGCACGGCATCACCCTGACCGTGCTCAACGAGTCCGGCACGGTCGTCCGCACCCTGACCGGCTCGTACTCCGGCGTGATCAACGCCGGTGCCACGGTCGGCCCGATCAGCCTGGGCACCTGGACCGCCGCGAACGGCAAGTACACCGTCCGAATGGTGCTCGCCGTGGACGGCAACGAGCTGCCGGTGAAGCAGGCCAACAACACCAGTGACCGGCCGCTCTTCGTCGGTCGCGGTGCCAACATGCCGTACGACATGTACGAGGCCGAGGACGGCGTCGTCGGCGGCGGCGCGGCGGTCGTCGGGCCGAACCGGGAGATCGGCGACCTGGCCGGCGAGGCGTCCGGTCGGCGGGCGGTGACCCTCAACTCGACCGGCAGCTACGTCGAGTTCACCACCCGGGCCAGCACCAACACGCTGGTCACCCGCTTCTCCATTCCGGATGCGCCGGGCGGCGGTGGGATCAACTCGACCCTGAACGTCTAC